>JALWSU010000364.1 GCA_026993485.1 Thiotrichaceae bacterium
ATGGCTGAGAAAATGATCGCCAATGAGCATTTTATAAGTCCCGATACTCCAAGATAAAATCATGACACTAATCAGCGCAACGCGTTTATTGCGTTTGGTTTTGAATAAAAAAAACAAGGATAACAACGCAAAGCCGCCACTGGCATGACCTGCTGGAAAACATTTAATTTTGCCTTGTTGTTGGAAATATTTTGGATAAGAGGTTAAGACAGTCACATAAGGATAATTGCCATTATAATGATTAATGTCTTTAGGACAAGGAATATTGGTAGTTGCTTTTAAAGCTGATACGACTAAAGGCACGATTAAGCAGGAGAGCAATACAATTAATAAGCCTTGTTTATATTCTTGTACGATTTTTTGGTGACGAAAGAATAATAGTGTTATTAATAAAGATAATACAAATAAAATGAAGACTTTTTTGATGCCATCATAGAATATCAAGCGTAAAATTGGATTGTCTTTATCAATAAGCCATTGTTGTGTATCAAAATGATAAAAATAATCCTGAAATGCAACATCTATACCCATCCACTCAAATAACCAGATGCAAAATAGCAATAAGAAGCTGGTAATAATTAATTGTTTTATCATAAATAATTTCTGGTTAGGTAGTAGTAGTAAAAAACCTGTCAGGTTTCTAAAACCTGACAGGTTTAATTGTTAGACTTACCTAATGAAGAATATCCATTTTCTTATCATAAACAGCAGTTTGCGCTTTCATAAACCCTAATACTGTATGAAAAATATTATCGTGGGAATATTTTTGATTTATCTTTTGCTTGAGTAAATTGACATTTATTCCCTCAACATTTTTTCCAAACCACATAATTGCAGCAACATGTTTTTGTATATCAGGCGCAATAAAATAAGGTAATCCATGCAGATAGAGTCCATTTTCTCCCAAAGATTCTCCATGATCGCTAATATAAAACATAGCGGTTTCAAATTGGCTATCATTCTGCTTGAGCAATTCTATGACTTTTGATAAGAAATAATCCGTATATAAAATGGCATTATCATAAGCATTCTCAATTTCCTTTTTACTGCAAGTTTCTAATTGATTGCTCTTACAAGTTGGAGTAAATTTTTCAAAAGCAGGTGGATACCTTTTGTAATAGGCTGGCCCATGATTCCCCATCTGATGGAGAACTATCAAAATATCTCCTTGTTTATGTTCGTTTATGTAGCTTTGCAATCCAACTAACATGCCCTCATCGCGGCATTCGACTTCATCACAAATTGGATTTTGATGAGGAGCTTTAAAGCGTTGGTAGGGTACTCTTAAAGCGACTCCTTTTGAATCAGAATTATTATCTCTCCAGAGTATATTTACCCCAGCACGTTGCAGAATATCAAGCAAATTATCAGTATTTTGTGCTTTTGCATTGCTGTAATTCGAGCGGTTATAAATTGAAAACATACAAGGTAGAGAATAGGCAGTTGAAGTGCCACAAGACCAAAAATTGGAGAAACTAATGACATCTAGTTTTTTTAATAAAGGGTTTGTTTCTCGGCTATATCCATTAAGTGAAAATCTATCTGCCCTTGCAGCCTCGCCAACTACCAAAATCATTAATTTGCTGTGTTTGTCTGTTGACGGAATTTTGATGTCTAAAGCTATATGCTTTCTGGGAGTAGAAGCACTTTTAAAAAAACCATTAATATATATGCCCGTAGAGTAAATATAATAGGTGGGATTAGTGTAAAATCTTAACAATTTATGTTCCCGAAAAAAAGACGCATAAAAATTGCCAAAACTTATTAAAACTAATGCCATAATTGCAATCGAGATTAAAATTAACTTGATTCTGGAAAGCAGTTCCTGTTTCAGAGTTGTATATTTAATCTTAGCTTTATAGACAAATATTGATGGGATAATGCCTAAGAAAATGATATATAACATCAATTTCAGATTAAGCAAATCATTAACTTCTCCTACATCTGTTCTAACTAGATTTTGAATCATAGTGTCATTTATGATGACATTATAACTATCCATAAAATAACTGGTAGCAGAAGAGATTAAGAATATTAATATCAATATAGGTTTGATTGTGTATTTATAACAAACCAAAGAAAGCAGGAAGATAAATACACTAGTTAATAAAATTACTATAGAGGTTAAAAATGCCAGATTTTGCAGGGTAATTGGATAAACTTCAATAACATTAGAAAAAAATCTCAGATTAGCAAACATAACTAAAAATATGGATGCTAAGATGATTAGTTTAGAGTTGCTAAGGGATTTCATATATATTTGTTTATGGTTTTTATGTGCCAGCGTGGTAAATAATCGCCATATAATAACAAATACCTTACTTTTAGGCTAATTTTTTTTATCCAATCATACCTTCAGATAAAGATTTTGGGCAAAAACCTCCGAGGTTTTAAAAACCTCGGAGGTTTAGCTACGCTTACTTCATTTAGACTGAAATTATTTTTCTGAAATACTAGATCGCTTCTTTTAGATACAACGGCTCTAAGCCATCATTCCCATCACTCAACTTTTTTTTCGCCTGCACAGGCTGATGCGCCTTAAACGCTTTCCACAAGTTACTGCCTTGCCAGTTTTCTTCAGTTTTTCCATATAAAAATTTATTCAATCTTTGAATTTCAGTTTGCAATGGTTTGGCACAATTTTGGCTGATTTCACCTAAACTATTTTGTTTCGCCCATGCTAATAAAGCCTCTTTAGCTTCTTGTGCATTGTTATTTTGACAGGCTGTTTTGAGTTTATTAATAGCCGTTTTTTGATCAATTTTTATTATCTCATTTGATGATGGCTGATGATTTGTTTGGTGTTTTTTAGCTGTCCACCACCAAGCAATGAGTGTCGTTACCCAACCAAAAGCTAAAATGAAACTTAGGAGTTCATAATATTTATTATTGCCTTTATAATCAATATGTTGTGAATTTTGTGGAACTGGTGCAGGAACTGTTGTTTGAACTGGTAGGGATTGTTTTTGCTCTGGTGCTACTTTGATAATACGAGCGGGTAGTTTGGCGATAGCCAGTTTATTAGTTTCAGTATTCCACCAAGGTATTTCAATGGCTGGTAGGGTATATTCTCCCGCTTTTGATGGAATAATCGCTATTTTTTCTTCACGAATACTGCTTATTCCTTGATAAGTCATTTGCTCATCAAGTTTTGGTTGATCAGTATATTGTTTGAGTTGTGCAGTACTCTTTTTCATGAATTCTGGTAATTGCCCAACAGTTACACCATCAGCGGATAATGTTAAAGTACGAGTTACAGGTTCTCCAAGCTTGAATTTTGGTAAATGTTCGGAAAAACTATCTGTTAATCTCAAGTTTTTAGCTGGTAACCAATTTTTACCTTTAAACTGGTTAGGAATTGGTTTAACTTCAAGTTTGATGGCTTTGGAGTGTAAACGTTTGATATGAGTGCTTGGTTGACGAAAAAAATTCTCGAATACTGAGCGAGGCGCTCTATTGTCTATCACTTGAGCCTTAAAATTAATCGCATCTATGATGATAGTTCCACTTTGTTGTGGAAA
>JALWSU010000365.1 GCA_026993485.1 Thiotrichaceae bacterium
CTCCAGCGCAGGGCAACCACAAGGGATTGCCCCTACAAACAGTGATGTAGGGGCAATCCCTTGTGGTGGCCCTTGTGTAGGGGCAATCCCTTGTGGTTGCCCTGCGCTGGAGCGTAGGAACGAGAGTGCGTAACATAAGTAAATAATTAAAATATGATTGATATTAGCATTTTGATTGTGATTATGTTGTCAGGGCTGTTAAGCTATTTCAATGGCTTTGTTAGAGAACTGTTTTCAGTTTTATCTTGGGCCTTGTCACTTATTTTAGCCGTAAATTTTTTTCAGGGTTTAGCTAATTTATTGGTAATAGTATTCCCTGAATTTCCCGATTTGCGTTTCGCTATCGCTTTGATAAGTTTGTTTTTTACAACTTTTATTCTCCTTGAATGGTTAAGTTATTTAATCTTAAATTCTATTGGGCGTACTCAAATATCTTTATTTGATCGTCTGTTAGCAGTATTTTTTGGTATGGTTAGAGGTTGCATTATTGTGACACTTTTAATTTTATTAGCTGGATTGACTAAACTACCTACAACCAGTACTTGGAATAATTCACTTTTAGTTCAACCATTTAAAAATGTTGCTGTCGTTATGCGTAGCCTGATGCCGCTAGAGGCAGCAAAGCAATTCAAATTTAAGTCACCATCTTCTTAAGGTTTGGAGCTATTTTTATGTGCGGAATCATTGGGATTGTTGGAAAATCCAGAGTGAATCAAGCTTTGTATGATGGGCTGACAATGTTGCAACATCGTGGGCAGGATGCTGCGGGTATTGTAACTTGTGATGAGGATCGTTTATTTTTACGTAAAAATAATGGTTTAGTTCGTGATGTTTTTCAAACTCGTCACATGTTGAACTTACGCGGTAATATGGGGATTGGGCATGTACGTTATCCAACAGCGGGCTGTGAATCCAGTGCAGAGGCACAACCTTTTTATGTCAATTCTCCTTATGGGATAACTTTGGCACATAATGGGAATTTAACCAATGCAGATGCTTTAAAACAGGATTTATTTCGAGAAGAATTGCGGCATATTAATACTGATTCTGATTCTGAAGTATTACTTAATGTCTTTGCTTATGAGCTACATAAGTTAAATAAGTTACAAATTAATCACAAAGACATTTTTAAAGCGGTTCGGGCTGTGCATCAACGCTGTAGGGGTGCTTATGCTGTTGTAGCTATGATTACTTGTGTTGGTATTGTCGCATTTCGTGATCCTTATGGGATTCGTCCAGTTGTATTTGGTAAACGTGAAACTAAAGCCGGAACTGAATATATGGTTGCATCTGAAAGTGTGGCAATTGATGTGCTAGGTTTTAAACTAATTCGTGACATTGCCCCAGGTGAGGCGATTTTTATTGATGCCAATGGCAAATTTTATAATCAGCAATGTGCAGATAATCCAAAATATACACCCTGTATTTTTGAACATGTTTATATGGCACGTCCTGATTCAATTATAGATAAAATTTCTGTATATAAAGCCCGCCTACGTATGGGTAAAACTTTAGCGAAAAAAATTCTCCGCCTTTATCCTAAACATGATATTGACGTTGTAATTCCGATTCCCGATACTAGCCGCACAGCTGCGGTTCAATTAGCTCACCATTTGGGACTTAAATACCGCGAAGGTTTTGTGAAAAATCGCTATATTCCACGCACTTTTATTATGCCCGGGCAAAAGATGCGTAAAAAGTCTGTACGCCAAAAGCTGAATGCCATCAATTTAGAATTCAAAAATAAGAATGTTTTATTGATAGATGATTCGATTGTGCGTGGCACAACTTGTAAGCAGATTATCCAAATGGCGCGTGATGCTGGTGCCAATAAGGTTTATTTTGCCTCAGCCGCCCCGCCTGTTCGTTACCCGAATGTTTATGGCATAGATATGCCTTCTGTGAATGAATTATTAGCGCATAATCGCACAACTGAAGAAATTGCCAAATTGATTGGCGCCGATTGGTTAGTGTATCAAGATTTAGAAGATTTAATTGCCTGTGCTAGAAAGGGAAATAAAAGCTTGAAACAATTTGATACCTCCTGTTTTAGCGGCGATTATGTGACAGGTGATGTTGATCAGGCTTATCTTGAGCGGCTAGAACTTAATCGCAACGATATGGCGAAAACTAAACGCCAAGACAAAGATATAGAAAATCTTGATTTGCATAATGCTAATTAATCGTTATTAGAGGTATTATAAGTAAAAAAACCTCTGAGGTTTTAAAAACCTCAGAGGTTTAGTTTGATTCCCTAATCAGACTTTTCAGACTACGCACACGCTTTTGTACCATTTGAATATTGAAATTAATCATTATTTGCCTTTTAGCCAATTTTAAGCTTTGTTGATAATAGTTTAAAGCAAGGCGCGGTTTATTTAAATGTTCATAACTTACAGCAAGATTATAAGCATAATCTGCTTGGTTTTTTTGAGAATTTAAGGCATTAAAAAAAGCATATTGTGCCTCCCCCCATCGCCTTTGCCCAGCATAAAAATTACCTAAACTAAAGTATATATAGGCTATTTGCCTTTGATTTTGATTTTGATTTTGATTTTGGATTGTTTCTTGCAGTAAGAATTTTAATTGGCTTTCGTTTTGGTAACTTCCTAAGATATTAATTAAATTAACTTGCGCTATTCTATCTTGAGGATATAATCGCAAGATTTTTTGATAATACACTTGAGCTTGATAATTATCGCCACGACGTAAAGCTAAAGCTGCTAAGCCCAATAAAGCATCACGATTATTTTTATCAGTTTCTAAAACTTTACCATAAGCCCTTTGTGCCGTTTGTTCATCGCCACGCTGATAGGCAGCATAAGCTATAGATAAATCTGGATTAAGCTTAGGTTTAAGGCTGTGATGGAGTGTATAAATTCCTGTTGCTACTGAACTTTGGGCCAGTGTTAGTACACGAAAAAACACTAAAATAATTAATAAGTTAAAACAATTATATTTATAAACAGGCACTATCTGAGTTGTCATAAATAGCCCGATTGCATAAAATATAGCTAAAAAACCTGTCAGGTTTGGAGCGTATAAAATAGTTTCAATAAACGATATTTAGCTAATAAGCAAGGCATTTTTACAAGTTACACTACTTGTACATGGTTCAAATAAATAACGATTTTCTCCCTCTCCCTCTCGGTGATTCAAAATTACATACAATCTTTCAACTTGAAAATTGACTATCTCCACTTGTGCCTGATTAAATGTAATTCCTATCAGATAAATCTCCTCTTTCTCAGGTTTATATTTCTTAAAGTATTGTTTATCTTTTATTTGTTCCAAAGGAGTACGGATATTATTATCAATTAACTTAAATTCTATAATAAAAATTTTATTCTCTAATTTTACCGTAAAATCAAATTTACCCGCATTTTTACCCGCATTAGATTCGATATTTTCTATAATAACTTCCAAGCCTAGCGCAACAAAATAGCAATAAACAATAGAAATATAATAAGAAGCATAATACTGATTTCTCTTAGTATTTACTTGAGTTTTTATTGCACGAAAAAATCCCTGAAAAATCTCCTTCAAAGCTTCTACATCAGCAGCTTGTAATGCTTGGTAGAGTTCCAACATCAAATGCTCTTTTTCCAAAGTATTTTTAGTTAAATAGCTCAAGATACTATTAGTTAAGCTCATAGAAACTTGAAGATTGGGATAACTTAATTTATAAAACTTCCTTATACCTAATCTTCGTTTATTTTGAATCGTTAAATAACCCAACTGAAATAACCAAAATTCAAAACCTTCTTGAGTCTCAAAAAAACTCTCACTAACTTCTATCCCTTCCAAATTTGCTATTACATACTGTTTTTTGCGGATTAGTTTTAGCAAACCTAAGTCTTGTAGTTTCGCATTTGCAATCTCAAATGTTTTAAATTCGCCCGTTTCTAAAAACGATAATACATAAAAAGGGTTATAAACTCTTTCTCCTAAAAAATTATAAGCAGAATACCACTTCTTTAATTGCTTAAAATCCCTAAGCTGTAAATAATCATTAAATATAGTTTTAATCTCAGTTTCAGTATAACCGCAAATTTCTGCATAGCGTTTATCCAAACTAATATCTTGAAAAAACGATATATTGCTTAACTTACTAACACCAGTTAAAAAAGCAAAACGAATATATTCATCATTATTTTTAATGACTGCATAAAATTTTTGCAGTTCCTGTTTTAAAGCCAAAAGACGCTTAGATTTAAGATTATTAAAGATGGGTTTATCGTAGTCATCAATTAAGATTACGACTTTTTGTTGATATTTTTGATGGAGTTTTTGAATGAGTTCTGCAAATTGACATCGAATAGTTTTATTCTTTAATACAATGTTATATTGATAACTAATTTCCTTGATAATTGTTCCAATACCCTGATTAACTGAAATTAAAATCACTGGAAATTTAATTTTCCAATTCCAATGATTTTCCAAATACAAGCCTTTAAATAAATCTCTTTCGCCTAAAAAAGCTGATTTCAATGTACTTAAAAATAACGACTTTCCGAAACCTTGTGGGCGGGAAAGAAAATAATATTTCCCACGACTAACTAATTGGCGCAATTGGAGGGTTTTATCAACATAGTAATAACCCTCAGTTCTTATATTTTTAAAGCTTTGAATTCCTAGTGGGAGTTTTTTCATAAATAAAATAAACTTTAAAACCTGACAGGTTTTTAAAACCTATCAGGTTTCGTCTAATTCCTATTATTCATCCGCCGTGCCAAGCGAGTCAACCCAGCAACATCCAGAATCAAAATTACTCGCCCATCTCCTAGTTCACTAGCTCCCGCAATTCCATCAACACGAACCAGCGGATCATTTATAGCACGCACAACAATTTCTCGTTCTCCTATAATACGATCTACCACTATACCCACTATATTAGTTTCCCCGCCTACAACTAGGACATGGGTATCGCTCTTATTAAAATTACTTTTTAAACCAAAAACTTGCGATAAATTAACTAAAGGAAGTACGCTACCCTGATGGTTAATAAGCTCATTATTTTCTAAAACAGTTACCTTTTTATTATCGGTTTTAAAAATCTCGCGTACCGAAATTCTAGGAATAGCAAATTTTTGCTCTCCAACAGCAATAATCAAAGCATCTGCTATCGCAAGAGTCAATGGTAATTGAATACTAAATCGTGTACCAATTCCAACTTCTGTCTTTAAACTGATTAAGCCACCAAGTTCGTTGACTGTATTTTTTACAACGTCCATGCCAACTCCACGCCCGCTGACAAAATCTACTTTTTCGCGTGTTGAAAAACCAGGAGTAGATAAAATCTCTAAAAGTCGCGCTTCATCATCCAAAGTTTCATCGGCACCAAGTAAGCCTCGTGCGCGAGCGCGTTCAGCCACTTCTTCCATATTAATTCCACAACCATCGTCTTCAATAGCAATGATTATGGCATCGCCAGCAGTACTCGCCTCCAAGCGTATTCTACCTTCCGGCGGCTTGCCTAAAGCTTGTCGTTCTTCTGGCGATTCTATCGCATGACTTACAGCGTTGCGTACTAAATGCAATAGCGGATCACTCATTTTCTCAACGACTAGCTTATCAATTTCAGTATCTTCTCCACTTAATTCGAGTTTAATCGTTTTTTCAAGTCCACCAGCTAGTTCGCGGACAATAAATTTCATTTTTTCAAAAACCGTCGCAATTTTCACTAAGCGCACACGCATTATACCTTCGCGTAAATCGCGGAGTTGACGTTCCATTATTAAACTGTTTTCTTGCAAAGCACGCAATTGAGAACTCGATATAAGTGGTTTAATCGGAAGAAAATTATTCTCCTGACGTGCGCGCGTTATCACCAATTCACCAATTATACGCATTAATTCATCCAATCGCGCCATATCTACGCGCACCATATTAGCAGGAGGGCGGCTACTGCTAACACTAGCAGGTGGTGGTTTAGCCACAATTGGCTCTGGTTGATTAATAATTGGTTCATTTGTTTCAACTTGTGGCATTGCAACATGTTGATCTTCATGTAATTTAAAACTAACCCCATCATTAGTCCACTTTTCAAAGAGCGATTCGTCTGCTGGTGTCACAACAATAAAATTAAATGCCAATTTGCCATCTTCTGTCATAGATGGCATTACTTCCAGCACTTCACCGATTTTTTTAAGGCGTTCATGAATTTTATTGACATTAATATTGCGTTTTAATAGTTCTGGTGATGGTGTAAATTTAAAACGCCATAGTCGCATTGTACCAGTTAAATCTTCTAAATCTTCATCATCAATTTCAAGATTTTCTTTTTCTGGTACCAGTGCTTGCGAGTCATCTTCAGTTTCAGTAGATTCGTTTGCTAGTTTATAAGTTAATCCATCATTTTTCCAATTTTTAAATTCTAATTCTGTTGCTGTAGTTTTGACGACAAAGTCAAATCCAAGCGCTCCAGTTTCGGTAGTACATGGAGTGGCTTCAAGTAGCTCACCTATATCTTCAAGTCGGCTACGAATAGTATTAACATTAATACCTTTTTCTGCTAATTCACTAGATGGAATAAAACGAAACTGCCAAACTTGTGTATTAACTGGCTGCTCGGTTGTTTCAGTTTTTTCACTTGTTTCACTGCTTTCAATTCTTGCACTATTCTCTGTTTCTTCTTCTGGTGTTACGCTCAAAATTAGTGCGCTTATTTCCGTAATATCAGGTAGTTCAGTTTTAGCCTTGTAAGCAATTAAACTGTTTTCTAGTATTTGAGTAGCACTAATAAGTGCTTTAATCCCTTCAGTAGATAATTTGGCATTGTTTTGCGCTGCACGCAAATAAGTTTCCATTTGATGTGCAAGTTTTTCAGCATCTTTTAGATTTACAGTACCTAATAGCCCTTTAAGAGTATGAAAATTACGCAAAAGGGCGTTAATTAATGATTCATCAAGTTCGGGTTTATCAACAAAATCTTCAAGTGAAAGTATGTCACTACGCACAGCTGCCAAAATTTCCTCAAATTCGGCATATAAATCATCAAGCAAATCAGCAACAAATTGCTCGTTATAAGAATATTCTTCTGACATAGTGCTTATCCTGGATTTGGCAAATATAACAATTTTTGAACTGTTCTTGCTAAGACTTCTGGAGGGCAGGGTTTAGTAAGATAGCTTGATGCTCCAGCTTTTAGGATGGTTTGACGGCATTCTTCATCACCCCGCGTGGTTAGCACAATAATTGGAATATTCAAGGAAAAAAAATGTTTACGAACAAATTCTAGCACCTCTTTGCCGTGCATATCAGGCATATTCAAATCTAAAATTACTAAATCTATATTTCCAAGTGCTATGAACTCTAAAGCTTCAAGCCCATTGCTTGCTTCTTTTAACTCTATATCTTTAAAAACTTGCAACGAAATTTTAACCATTCGCCGCATGGTTTGAGAATCGTCTACAATTAATATTGTTTTCATTGGATGTTTCTCTTAAAATATTCTTAATAAATGATGTTACGCACTCTCGTTCCCACGCTCCAGCGCAGGGCAACCACAAGGGATTGCCCCTACATCATTGTTTATAGGGGCAATCCCTTGTGGTTGCCCTTGTGTTTAATCCTGAAACGCCTCTCAGGGCAACCACAAGGGATTGCCCCTACATCATTGTTTATAGGGGCAATCCCTTGTGGTTGCCCTGCGCTGTAGCGTGGGAACGAGAAAGCTAAAGCTTTGGACTCCAAGTTTCAGAAGCTTATACCAAATTAATAATTTCTTGACTAAGTTTATCAAGCGGCGCACTTTTATCACTTAAACCAGCTTCATCAACTGAGCGCGGCATACCATACACTACACAGCTATCTTCAGCTTCTGTCAAAATAGTACCTCCTTGTGATTTTATCCACGCTGAACCTTGCTTACCATCAGCACCCATGCCTGTCATAACAACGCCCAATACTCGCTCATGATATAATTCCGCAGCTGACTGAAACAGTACATCAACTGATGGAATATGTAAAGTATTAGCAGGATTAACATCAAGTTGTGCAACTATTCTCCCTGAACTCAAGCGATCTAGCTTAAAATGTCGCCCTGCCTTTGCCACTAATACCTTGCCGGGTAATAATTCTTCGCCATCACGCGCTTCAACTACTTCCAATTGCGAAATTGCATTTAATTTTTGTGCATACATTTCTGTATAACCAACAGGCATGTGTAAAACAATGGCGATTGGAACTGGAAAATCAGCAGGTAATTGCGGGATCATCAGTCTTAAAGCTTGAGGCCCCCCAGTTGAGGTGCCGATTACGACAATATCAGCATGATTTTTCCTAGAGCCAATTAATCGAGCAGGTCTAGGCGTTAAGCCAAAGCCAGATGATTTGGCTAAAGTATTTAGCTTAACCCCTGCGGCAGATTTGACTTTTTTTATTAATTCATCACTGATTTCAAATAATTTTTCTGAAGCCAATGATGTGGGTTTATGCACAAAATCAATTGCACCAAGATTAAGGGCTTCCAAAACCTTTTCACTGTTTTCATCAGCAATGCTTACAATCACAACCCGCACCGGTTTGCGCTGCATTTGAGTTTTTAAAAACGATAGCCCATCTCCTCTAGGCATTACTAAATCTAACGTCACAACATCAGGTTCATATTTTTCAACTAATTCTAAGGCTTCTTCACCATCAAAAGCAGTGCCAACTACGTCTATCATTGGACTACGCGATAACATTTTTGTGACTACTTTGCGAATGTAAGCAGAATCGTCTACTACTAAGACTTTGATTATATTCATACTATTTTTTTTACATAAACATAAGCACCAGAAATGTCTTGCAACTCAAAATCAGTTGTTATTCTTAATAAAGATTCAGATGCTCCTACGAATAAATAACCTGGATTTAACATAAATTCGTAAAAACTATTCACAATTTTACGAATATGCTCATCAGAAAAGTAAATAAAGACGTTTCGACAAAAAATTACATTCACTGTCGCCAAACGTGCAAGATCTGATCTTGCCATTAAATTAGCTATTCTCCAACTAATTCGCGCCGGCAATTCAGGAGTAATTTGCCATTTTCTTTCTTCAACTTGTTTAAAATACTTAGCACGCATAGCATCAGGCAAGTTTCGCAAAGAATAAGGCGTGTAAATTCCCTGTTTCGCTTTTTCAATCGCCTTAACACTCATATCACTAGCTACGATTTCAATTTTGGCACGCTGAAACCAGCCAGCCTCATTTAATGCCATCGCAATACTTAATGGTTCTTCTCCAGAAGAACAAGCCGCGCTCCAAATTCTTAGCGGCTTTAAAGTTCCAGTGGCAAAATATTGTGGTACTAAAATATCTACTAAAACTTGTATTCTATCTATTTCTCGCCAAAAATATGTTTCTGGTACTCTAATAGCCTCTTTAAGCTTTTGCCACTCATCACCAGTAGTCTCATATTTAAGCGCATAATAATAATCCAAAAAAGAATCAAAACCAGATTCAATAACTACAGGTGATAATTTGTCTTCCAATAATTCGCGCTTGTCGTCAGAATAAAAGTTACCAATGCGCTCGTGAATCAAATCACGCAATATAGTAAATTCGTTTACAGATAATTTCATTTGTTTTGACTTGTTAGTAACTTTTGCACCGCACGGCGCACCACGATATTAGGTTCTTCTGTCACCATTTCTAAAAGTTTTGCTCTTGCCCCTCTTATTGTTAGTTCTTCTTGACTTAAGGACTTCAAAACTGTTACTGCTGTTAAGCGCACTGATACCTCTTTATCATTTAAAGCTTTGATTAAATATTTTACGGCAAGGGGATTATTTAGCTGTGCTAATATTCTAACGGTTGCAGAACGTGCTGCTGGATGTACATGTTCCAATCCTGCTGCTATTGCTTTAATCTTATCTACTTGATGAGATTTAGATGGAGATTGAGATAATAATTCAACACAAATTTCACGCCAATCTTGAGAAATTGTCATAGTTATCAAGGTACTAATTGCCTCAAAACTGCCTAAATCTCCTAAATGCGCTAGAGTATTAATCAGCTCTTGAACTATTTCAGCATCAGTTTCTGTCATCAGCAAAGCTTGTAATTTTGTTACCACACTTGCGCTTTGAATATATCTTAAATTACGAATAACCTGTTTTTTTACTACCGCAGTGTTTTTTAAATCTAAAACGGCTAATAGTGGAGTTGCTGCACCAAGTTTTCCCAAAGCATTTAAAGCTTTTGTAACTAAATCAATATCTGTTTCTGATTTACTAAGCTTAGCTAAAACTGCTATAGTATCAACATCAGTCATACCGATTTGCTCTAAAGCTTCAATTGCAGCAAAGCGTACAGGCATTGCTTCTTGAGAACTATTAGCAATTTCGCTTAACTGTTCTAATGATTCTACAGCTCCATGCTTACCAAGAGCCTGTACAGCAAAATAGCGTGTCCAAAGATAACTATCACTAAGTGCTGACTGTAAAATGCTGATCACGCTGGGATCGTCAATAGCAGCCATAGCACGCGCTGCCGCAGCCCGTATTTTAGCTTCTCCCTGTTTTAAAGCTTTAGTCAATGTAGGGAGAACCTGCTGATGCCCTTCAAAAACTGGTAAAGCTTCAATAGCTGCTTGACGCACATGCAGATTTTCATCATTGCAACAGGCTAATAAATCATTTATTACATTGCAAGAACCTATATATCCAACAATTCTTAACGCTGACTCGCGTAATAAAGAATCCGAATCGTGTAAGAATTTACAAATCTGTTCAATTAGATTAGGTGGATTCAGGGCGTTGAGTACTTCAATACTCTCATGACGCACTTCAGGATTAGGATGATTTAATAAGTTTAATAATGGTTCCAGTGTTAGCAAATTATCTGTTTTTTTCAAGGCTTTAAGAAGCATGACCAAAATTTCGTCATCTTCTTCAACACTTAAGAGTCGCATTAGAGCAGGCACTGCTGCTGGATCAGCTAATTTTTCTAGTGTTGATATAGCTAATCGCAAATCTTCCTTATTTGTTTGATTATCTTCAAGTTGTTCAATCAATAATGCTGTAACTGGAATATCTAGTTTCGCCAATGCTTTTATCACTGGTAGAGCTAATTTTCCAATAATTGGCTTTAGTGCCTCAATTGCGCTGCTACTATTTCCCAATACCAATGCCAATGCTGATAAATCTTCACTAGCTTTACTATGATTTAAAGTTTCAAGTAAATTTTGTATTCCTTGTGAATTTATGGTTTTGCGTATTAGCTCAGTAATAGAATTAGCATCATCATAGAATTCTTTATAACGATACCAAATCGTAGATAAAGCCTGAGCTATAACAATAGTTGGAGCATTTGAAAGATTTAATAAATTGACTAAAGATGTTACCACTGACTCATCGCCAAGTTCTCCAAGAGCCTCGATTATAGGTACACGCAATTGTTCATCATGTAAGCGAGCCAAAAGTATTGGCGTAATACTAGGATCACCAATATTTTTCAAGGCATCTATAGCGACAAAGGCCAAAAAGAACTCACCTGATTCTACCCATTCAGCTAGTGCGAAAACTGCTTCCCTAGCCTGCAACTTACCCAAGGCTTCAATGGCATTATATTTTACATTGGGATTTTCATCTTTAAGTGCCTCAATTAAAAGAGGAATTGCGCGTCTATCGTTTTGATCTCCCAAAGCCATTGCTACATATCCACGCAAATCAGCATCAGATATTTTTAAAAGTTTACTCAATGGCGTAATAATATCACCATCAATTTGCGTTAAAGCTTGAAGCGCACTATTTAGAATTCTAAGATTTTTGTGTTCACCTTGAATTTTATTAACAAGTTCATTGATTGCACTTTGATCGCCATTTTTAATAATGTCTTCTACAGCGGCACGACGTATTTGCCAATTTTCATTATCCAAAGCTTTAAATAGTTCTAAATCTAAATTTTTCTTAGCTGATTTTACTACTCGCAATAATTTGGGCTGCTTAGTAAACAAGTTTAAATCAACCTGTGGTGTCACATCTTTAATCGTAACAATAGTTCCCAACAGACGATCTTGATCGCGTAACGGTGCAATAGTAACATGTTGTTGCATCCGCTGAAACTGTTTGGAGTAGAATTGCGGCGCACAAGGAATTAAATAGGGATGAACATTAGGGGAGATTTCTTCAATAACGTTTGTCTTTAAGACACGCTCAAAAATTTTTTGCCAAGCCTTTGCCTCTGGAAAAAGTTCCATTAAATGGCTACCACAAACATTTTCTGCTGTAAGCCCAGTTACTGCTGCCAACCAACTATCCCATGATTGCACTAGCAGTTCATGATTAGTGGTGAAAATACCGACAGATTGTTTTTTTTGATACATTATTTACCGTCCAAAGCCTCTCAGGGCAACCACAAGGGATTGCCCCTACAAACAATGATGTAGGGGCAATCCCTTGTGGTTGCCCGTCTACAACAAACCGTCAGTTCCTGTAGGGGCAATCCCTTGTGGTTGCCCGTACACAACAAACCGTCAGTTCCTGTAGGGGCAATCCCTTGTGGTTGCCCGTACACAACAAACCGTCAGTTCCCGTAGGGGCAATCCCTTGTGGTTGCCCGTAGGGGCAATCCCTTGTGGTTGCCCTTGTGTATAAGAGATTGCGCTCCAGCGTGGGAACTAGTATAGCGTTACCCGATTTAGTTAAGTACAAACCTGCCAGGTTTTAAAAACCTGGCAGGTTTAATCGCTGTATTTTATACAAACGGGTAGTGCTATAAAACTACGACTTAGCAGCCATTTTAACTTTTTCAATCAAGTCATTACCAATTTTAAGAAGATCATCATTTGCCACAGAAGTTGGCTTTTCTACTACAGCAAAAGCACCCAATTGCATTGCCTTTTGAGTAAGTTTTCCACCATCATCAATATAACTTACAACAACAACAGGTATGCGCTTGATTGCCATTTGTTTTTCTAAAAAAGTTATCCCATCCATATTTGGCATATGCAGATCTAAAGTCACCACATCTGGATTGAGTTCTGCCACCATTTGCAATGCTATTTCACCATCACAGGCAATATCAATCACTTCAATAAATGGACTTTGAGACAGCATTTTTTTGATCAGATTCCTGTGATAAGCAGAATCATCTATAACTAATACACGTATTGTTTGATCCATTGTTCAGTCCTCGTTTTGAAAGAAAATTGAATTGATAAGACTTACGCGTTGACAGATAATCTCTTATATATTCAAATAAAAACAACAATTTACATTTTTTATTCAGTTGTAGTCCAAAGCTTTAGCTTTGGCGTATACTTAGAAACGCCAAAGCTAAAGCTTTGAACTCCAAAGAAAATAAAAAAAATTAGTTTATCAATGCGTAACTCCTATTGATTTAGATAGCACGAACCACCCTAAATCCCGTAAAATTCGCACAACTAGTCGGTTGGTATCGATAACGAAATGTTGATTTCGCCCAAGCCACTAAATGCCGCCACGAACCGCCCCGTAAAACAATACTTTTTGGATAAGTAGTAACAAAACGTTGCTCTGCACCATTATAC
>JALWSU010000366.1 GCA_026993485.1 Thiotrichaceae bacterium
TAGCTGAAAATAGCGGTTACACCACAACTTTTGGTGACTTTAATCACGGAATAAGTGGAGAGACAAAAAGGACACAGACAAATGGTTTTAGCAGAACTTGGCAAACTCGCACTTATTCATCAAGAAATGCTACGCTCCATGCAATTGTCATTGGCGATACTAACGATGGGACTATTGGTAAAAGTGTCGAAACTGATTTAAAAAAGATAGGAAATTTAGTCGAAGAGATCGCTGCAAATACTGATTTGAATCTAAAGGGTGGTATGATTTTTGGAGACGATTTTGCATTTAACAAGATGAATGCGGCATTGGATAATTTATCCGTTTCCAGAGATGATGTAATCATTTTTGTCTATTCAGGACATGGATTGAATGAGGGTAATAATAAATGGCCATCAATGAACTTTCATGGTCAAAATTATAATTTGCTCAAAGTTCAAGAAAAGCTTCAAGCTAAAGGCCCAGGCCTTCTCATTGTGATAGCGGATGCTTGTAATATGGGTAATGGTAGTCGTAGGGGACGTTTTAATACTATTCGTGAAGACCCCCAAGCTAAGAATTATAAGGAGTTGTTTTTAAATTACAAGGGAACTATTCTTGCTTCTAGTTCCATAAAAGGCCAATTTTCTTGGGGTAATGCAATTCTGGGGGGATTTTATATGGATGCTTTTCTGAATAGTTTAAATCAAGAATTAGCTTCAAATGCTCGTCCTAGTTGGGAAAAACTCATGAAACGTGCTGATAGACCGATTCCTGTGGGGCAGGCTGAAGGTGGCGAAGGCCGAATCCAACAACCTCAATCTCTAGTTCAAGTGTCTTACAAGGGGTCTGCTGCTCCAACTATAACAGTGGATGATTGTCGTGGCAACCCAGGATTAGAAGGATGCAATGATGACATTATTCCTGGATGTGCTGGTGGTTATAAAAATGCACAAGGGCAACAATGTTGTCCAATAGGCAGAGGGAGAGTTGAGTGCTTTGGAAATGCTGGAGGTGGCAGGACAAACAGACCACTTAGCTCATTCAATTGGAATTAAAAATTTTAATAAAGACCTGTTAGTTTTTTAAAAGCTGACAGGTCTAAATCGAATTTATGAACAAAAAACACTTTATTAATTTCATTATTGTTATATTTGGATTTTTGCTGTTATCTGCTTGTGGAGGAGCAATAACTACTAGTTCGCATGGTTTTGTTGACGGTACACTTCACGCCATTATCCTTGCAGATACGGATGATCGTACTATTGGTAAAAGTACTGCTATTGACTTGCAGAAAATCACAAAATTAGCCCAAAAGATTCAATATTATACTGGACTTAAACTAAATGACCATCAAATTTATGGAAATAAACTCACTTATGATGGAGTGATGACCATTTTAGAAAACTTGCCAGTTAAAGCTAATGATGTGGTTTTATTTTATTACGCCGGACATGGCTATAATCCTGGTAATGGCGAAAAATGGCCAAGAATGCATTTGAAAGATTATGATCTACCTCTTTCTGCCGTTTTTGAGGAAATACAGCAAAAAGCTCCTCGTTTATTTTTGGTTATAGCAGATACTTGCAATAAACACAGTAGTGGAAAATTAATCTTGTCTCAAACAAGAGAAATAGAAAATCAACAAACCCAACCCAGAAATTATAAACGACTATTTTTAGATTCTCGTGGTTATATAATAGCTTCTGGTGCGAAACCAGGGCAGTATTCTTGGAGTAATTCCCAAACCGGAGGATTTTTTACTTCTCAATTTGAGGTTAGTTTATATCATGGCTTAGCTTCTAATCGTCCTCCCAGTTGGAAAACCATTATGACAAACGCTAAAAAGGAGATACAACCTGCTGCTGGTATTAAACAAACTCCCCAAGCAGAGGTTAGGGTTAGTGTTTCTAGTAGTTATAATTCTGAAGTCGTAGAAGAAGGCGAGAATGATTTGAAGTTTGAATGGTTGTTGGAGCAGTCACCAGAAAGAGATATTAAAAACAAGGTATGGACCCCTTAAAAGGATAGAAAAAATGGAGAAAATTCGAATATTAGCTTTGTTACTAGTATTAAGTTTTGTTATTTGTGTTGTTACGCCTTCTGTAAGTCAAGCATTATCTCTTGACGCATTGGTGGCGGATGTAAAAAACAAATTAGGTGTTAATGAAAAGATAGCTAAGGCTTTTCTTCAGTATGTGCTTTATTTTGTTAGTGAAACACAAAAAAATTTTACGCTGATTGCGTCACATAAGACCTCACCAGAGCGCAAAAGGGCTTTGATAGTCCAAACGCTAGAGAATTATTTTGAGGATCCCATGAACTCTGAAGTTCAAGTGCCAAGTTTAAAAAGAAAACAGGTAAAAACCTATGCAGTTCAAGTATATTTGAACCGATTGTCTAAGTTGAAGTATGACACTATCAAACTTTATTATAATCCTAATTACTTTTCAATGGGACCAATAGAAGCTTATACTGACCCCTATACGGGTAAGAAAGGTTTTAACTTTAATGTCCAAGTATGGCAAATGTTTGAGGGTTGTAGAGGTGATGGTAATAGGAATATTTGTTATAAAGACTTCACCAAGGAAGGATTTCATATTGTCTTTATGAGAGCAAAAAGCGGTTGGGTTATGAGAATTCATGGAATCACGGCAGATAAGACAGTTAGCTTAGAGTTTGATACTGGTCAAATATGGGACTAAATTGAAAATGTACTGGTTTCTAAAATTCAAGGCTTGTTGGAGTCCAAAGCTTTAGCTTTGGCTGGTCTCCCAAAGCTAAAGCTTTGAACTCCAGTTTACTGTAATGAGAACAACGAGAATATTATGAAATTAATAAAATTAGCTTTTGTTGCTTTTATGATTAGCATTGTTACACCTTCAGTTCAAGCATTGTCTTATGAACAACTACTACTGGAGGATGTTCAAAAGAAATTAGGTGTTAATGAAAATATAGCAAAGGCTTTTCTTCAGTATGTGCGTGATTTTGTGAGTGAGTCACAGAATAATTTTTCACTGATTGCCTCAAAAGATACTTCGCCAGAGGAGAAAAAGGCTTTGATAACCAGAATGCTAGAGAATTATTTTGAGGATCCCATGAATTCTGAAATTCAAGTCTTAAATTTAAATATCAAAACTTACCCAGTAGCAGTTTATTTGTACCGACTATCCAAGCTTAACTATGACAGGATTAAACTTTATTTTAATCCTAACTATTTTTCAATGGGACCATTAACACGTTATACAGACCCTTTTTCGGGGAAGTATGGTTATGATTTTCATGTCAGATTGTGGCAAACAATAGAAATATGTAACCGTAAAATTGTTAAAATAATTAATGAATTTGATGTTAAAAGCAAGATGATATGTTCTAGAGTATATATTAAAAGAACATTTCATATTGTTTTTATGATAGCCAAAACTGGTTGGGTTATGAGAATTCATGGAATCACGACAGATAAGACTACATATAAAAAACCTGAAAGTTGGCGTTAATTATTAATTATAAATGCGAATTAAAGTATTGTTAGG
>JALWSU010000367.1:0-913 GCA_026993485.1 Thiotrichaceae bacterium
TATAGATTTGTTACTCATAACGATTTTGACTTATCCTTGTTTATATAACATCCATGTAGTTAATCAAAGCTTTTAACATAAGCTAGGAAACAAGCTAAAAACACCCTATCAACAAAACCCAAAAAACAAGAACTCCAATAAATTTAAAACCACCGAAATAGTTCCTCTTATTGTAATATGAATAGTATAGATTTGTTACTCATTAGAGTCGAATTAAAGCCCGAAAGTTTTTGTATCTATGGCAGCTAAGGCATTTTTAGCTGCTTTTTTAACCAGTTCAACTTCAGCCTTATTTTTTATACACCAACTTAAAATCTCAATCGCCTCTGTATTACCTAAAATCCCTAAAGCAGTTGCCATTTCACTACGCAAATTCGCATCTAATTCTTGATTAGAAAGTATTTCCAAGAGTTTTTGTAAAATCGTATTATCACCTAAATTAGCAAGCAAAATCGCACTTGCAGCAATAACATGTTTATCAGTATCACACCACAAATACATTCTCACTTGATTTAAAATCTCTTCAGGAATTTCGTTTGCCTTATGCAAAGCCTTTAATACTGCTACACGTATTCCAGCATTAGAATCATTTAAAAAAGCAGTGATTTTCTGTTGCAGTTCCCCAGTAATTTCAACCGCTAAACTCGTTATAACCTCAATAACCGCACGGCGCATCTCTGGATAAGAATCACTCAAACAACGCGACATCAGCTCCAAATATTGCAAAGCACCCATAGCTCCCAAAGCCCGAATTGCCGCAACACGCACCTCACCAACTTTATCAACCAACGCTCTAACTAAAGCCTTACGCGCCTCAGCCGTTTCCGAAAATCCCAAAGCCTTAGCAGCACTACAACGTACTTCTGCCGAACTACTAGAAAGTCGCCGAATTAAAACTTTTTCACCCTCACCA
>JALWSU010000367.1:923-3510 GCA_026993485.1 Thiotrichaceae bacterium
CACCACCAATTAATGCTAAAGCTTTTGAAACATCACTCTCAATTTCTTGATTTTCCTCATCTTCTAAAATTCTAACCAAAACTGGCACTGCTGAAGCAACACGCATACGCCCCAAAGCCGCAATTGCTTTAAGCTGAATTCCCCACCAATCATCCCAATCGCCATCCCAATCCAAAGGCGGATTTTCAGCCAGTTCCAACAAATAAGGAATAATTTCCTTAGCACCAAGATTACTTAAAGCATCCACAGCAGCCATCTTAATTTCACCATCATCAGCAGCAAAAGCATCTAAAAGCAGCGCAATAGCTTCTGAATTTCCAATCTGCCCCAAAGCCCTAATTGCATGACAACGCTCATCTTTTTCACCAGTCGCAACCAACTGATATAAAGTTTCAATAACTTGTTTCTGGTTTAACATTAATGCTCACATCCCAAATTTACTACTAGGATTGACATACCACTCTCATTCCCACGCTCCAGCAGTGAGGCTTATAAACAAGAGCAACCAATTGACCCTACATCTGTAGGGGAATCCCTTGTGGTTGCCCTATGAAGCGTTTCAAGATTAAACGCCATGAAATCAATTATTTAAAAACTTATGTATAAGAAAGTGCGCTCCAGCGTGCCTGAGAACGATAGTGCAAAGGATTTTATATTTAACTTGGAATCCAAAGCAAAAGCTTTGGACTCCAAGATGTTACGCACCCAACCTCAATTCGCCTAGGGCTAAAGCCCCAAGCTAAAAGCTAAAATCGGCTAAAGCCGACTATTTATAGCACTACCCATTTGTATAAAATACAGCGTACCAACCTGCCAGGTTTTAAAACCTGACAGATTTATACTTAACTAAATCGGGTAACGCTATACCTAGTCCAAAAGCTAGATTGACAAAATGCTAATCAGCTTTAGCTGACTTTTACTATTAGCCTAAAGCTTTAGCCCTAAGCTTAAAAAATAACAATTAAACCTCAAAATAGCAAAATCAAAAAATTAAAACTTAAACTCTAACACAATATATAATACAATTGAGATTATCAAACCACATTATAAACAATTGATTAACTTACTAATTCCCCCCTCACCAAACCTCAGCTAAGCATCACAATAAAGCCCAAAACTACACAACCAAAATCAAAAATGCTAATATAAAAAAACATTTTTAATCTCATAATTTTTTCTCCTCATTTCAACTTAACGATTTGTTTTTATGAACATTGACGAACAAGAAGTATCTAAATTCAACGCTTTAGCCTCAAGATGGTGGGACCCTAATAGCGAATTTAAACCCTTACATGATATTAACCCCTTACGCTTAGATTATATTGATCAAAGGGTTAGCGGTTTAATAGGTAAAAATGTTTTAGATGTAGGCTGTGGTGGCGGTATTTTAAGTGAAAGCATGGCCCAGCGAGGAGCAAAAGTTACTGGTATTGATATAGGTACAGCTCCACTAAATGTAGCTAAATTGCATCTACATGAATCAGGTGTTAAAGTTGACTATCAGCGCATTACTGTTGAAGAACTAGCTGATCAGCGCCCAGGGCAATTTGATATTGTAACATGTATGGAAATGTTAGAACATGTACCTGAACCCAGTTCAGTTATCTCCGCTTGTCATAAACTAGCAAAACCCAGTGGACAAATATTTTTTTCTACAATTAATCGTAATTATAAAGCTTATTTATTTGCAATTCTTGGAGCAGAATATATTCTAAAGCTTTTACCCAAAGGAACACATGATTATGCGAAATTTATTCGCCCAGCAGAATTAGCTAAGTGGGTGCGTGCCGTTGGCGGACAAATAAAAGACATCACAGGAATGACTTATAATCCATTAACAAAAACTTATTCACTAGGAAATGACGTTTCTGTCAACTATCTAGTTCATACGCAAGCAAGCTTATGATATGAAAACTCAACCAATAAAAACCGTACTATTTGATTTAGATGGCACGCTCCTAGATACAGCCCCCGATTTAGCTATTGCGCTCAACACACTATTACTTGAACATCAACGCCAGCCATTACCTCTAGAACAAATTCGCCCCTTAGTCTCTTATGGCGGAGTCAATTTAATTAAAACAGGTTTTCAATTAACTGACAATGCACCCAATCTTGCAAAATTACGCAAACGCTTTTTAGAACTCTATGTAGCGCATTTAGCAGATCAAACCAACTTTTTCCCAGGTATAAAAACCCTACTAAAAAGCCTAGAAAATCAAGGCATACAATGGGGTGTGGTAACAAATAAACCAGCGTGGTTAACTGAACCCTTATTAAAAGCATTCGCCCTAACAAACCGCAGCATTTGCAATATCAGCGGCGATACATTACCGCAATGCAAGCCACACCCTGCACCCTTATTACATGCTTGCAAATTAGCAAATAGCAACCCAGAACAATGTATTTATATCGGAGATGCCCCACGCGATATTGAAGCAGGGCAACGAGCAGGAATGCGTACTTTAGCAGCTTTATACGGTTATATAAACCCCAATGAACCGCCAGAACAATGGAAAATTCAAGCAACTGGAACGATCCAAAAACCACTAGATTTATTATCATGGCTTAACTAATAAACATATCC
>JALWSU010000368.1 GCA_026993485.1 Thiotrichaceae bacterium
TGATAGTATTGATATATTTGAGCGAGAAAGGGTTTTTATTGAAGAAATACTTGATCCTTTAATCGAGCATTTTCCATCTCTTAGGATTGTACTTGAGCATATCACCACTCAGGATGCCGTTGAATATGTAGCAAATGCAAATGATAATTTAGCTGCGACGATTACAGCCCATCATTTATTATTGAATCGTAATGACATATTTAAAGGCGGGATTAATCCGCATCATTATTGTTTACCGATTTTGAAAGCGGAACGGCATCGTCAAGCCTTATTAAAGGCAGCAACCAGTGGTAATCCGAAATTTTTCTTAGGTACTGATAGCGCACCTCATGCTATAGCAGCAAAACAATCGGCTTGCGGTTGTGCCGGTATTTATAGCGCACCTGCGGCATTGGAATTATATGCTGAAGCTTTTGAACAAGCTGAAGCTTTAGAGAAATTAGAAGCTTTTGCGAGCTTTTATGGTGCCGATTTTTATCGTTTACCACGCAATACAGAAACAGTTACTTTAGAAAAATCTACTTGGCAAATGCCAAAGGTTTTAGAATTTGGTAATGAAAAAGTCGTGCCGTTTCGAGCCGGGCAAACTATTTCTTGGCAACATAAGGTAGAAAACTAATGCCAAACACCAGCAAATTACCAATTAATAAGCGTTTTCGCGGCTATTTACCTATTGTTGTTGATGTCGAAACAGCAGGTTGGAATCCTCGACGTGATGCTTTATTAGAAATTGCGGCTGTGATATTAAAACGGGATAATCGAGGTTTTTGGCAACGGGATGAAACCCATTTTTGCCATATCATTCCCTTTGAAGGCGCTAATTTAGATCAAGAAGCACTAGATTTTTTAGGAGGAGTTGATCCTTATCATCCATTTCGTTTTGCAGTACCAGAAGCTGAAGCTTTAGAAATGATTTTTCAGCCGATACGCAATGCCTTAAAAAATTATGGCTGTTCTCGTGCCATTTTAGTTGGCCATAATCCGTCTTTTGATTTGAGTTTTATTAAGGCAGCTTGTTATCGCACTAAAATAAAAAGTCCGTTTCATTGGTTTAGTACCTTTGATACGGCTACTTTGGGTGGACTGGTTTTCGGGCAAACTGTATTAGCAAAGGCAGTTCATGCCGCTGGTTTTCAGTGGGATAGTGCCGAAGCGCATTCGGCGATTTATGACGCTGAACGGACGGCGGATTTATTTTGTGCTATCGTGAATTTGTGGGATCAGGGGCAAAAAGCTTAACTGATGTTACGCACTCTAGTTCCCACGCTCCAGCGCACTCTCTTATACTCGACTACCAAGTTTTTTTTGATTTGAGCAGCGGAAAGGGCGAGATATACCAGCCTGGGGCAAGGCCCCAGTGCTATAATGCGTAACATCAGAAAACCTCAGAGGTTTATAATTAAATTATTTCTTATTAAAAGTAAAAGTAAAAATCACAGGAATTACACGACTAATATGTGGCAATTTTGCTAATTGGCGCAATCTTTCAATACCTTGCATCAAATTGAAATCCACTGCCTTGAGGAATATAACATTTCGACTGATAACCAGTAATTTTTTCTTAGTCAAACGAGTTACAGCAACATGCCCATTAATCTTTTGCTTTATCCCATGTAAATTTAAGATTACTGAGATTGGCATCACTTCCATCTTTCCAACAGCTAAGCTGTTTATTTTTGCCATATCTAGTTGTGCAGATAAAGTAGCATTAGCAAAATGGGCGGTTTGAAATAAAAATTTCTTGATTCGCTCATCACGAACTGGGATGTTTGTATCAACGCTGGCTAAGTCAATTTTCAATTCAACCTGCCCTTTCTCATTAATCGTACCAACCAGGGTTTTAAATTTACCCTGTTCAGTGGTATCCATCTTTTTCACGGTGATAAAATTCAACCATGAGTTGTTATTATCAAGTTCCCAATCAGCACTGCTTGCTGCTGAGAAACACAAAAATAGTAGTAATAATCCAGCTTTTTTCAACATTGTTGTTCCTTTGTATAGTGTCAGAAAACGGTGATTTTAGCATGATATTATCTATAAGTGTTGCAATATATGATATTGATTAAAATCTTTTATAATCCTGAATTGCGATTTTTCTATATGAAATAGGTAAATTGCGTTATACTACATTGTTTTATAACTGATAACTAACAATAGTGATAACTGATGAATGATAATCTCATCACCCATGATTTCACTTTAGAACCACGAGATAATCAACGTTTGGCTAATCTCAGTGGGCAATTTAATGAGCATTTGCATCAACTAGAACAGCGTTTTAAAGTAGAAATCAATAATCGGGGGCATCAATTTCGTGTCATGGGTACTACTCATGCAGTGGCAAGTGTCACCGAAATTATTGCACAACTTTACAAAGGCACTGAAACCTTAAATCCTGCCAGTGTCCATTTATTTTCTCAGGAGGCGAATATCGAAGCTTTATTAGCATCTCCTCCGCCTAAAAAGGGCGAAGAGGTAGTAATTCGTACCCGTCGTGGGGTTATAAAAGCACGAGGTTTAAATCAAAGCAATTATGTTAAAGGCATCGCTAGTCATGATGTTAACTTTGGAATCGGCGTTGCAGGCAGTGGCAAAACTTATTTAGCTGTTGCCTGTGCAGTCGAAGCTTTGGAACGTGAAAAAGTTAGGCGTATATTATTAGTACGTCCAGCCGTGGAAGCTGGCGAACGGCTTGGATTTTTGCCTGGTGATTTAGCTCAAAAAGTCGATCCCTATTTGCGCCCATTGTATGATGCTTTATATGAAATGTTAGGCTTTGAACGGGTTGCTAAATTAATAGAACGCCAAGTGATTGAAATTGCACCATTAGCTTATATGCGTGGACGTACCTTGAATGATGCTTTTATTATCCTTGATGAGGCTCAAAATACGACTAATGAGCAAATGAAAATGTTCTTAACCCGCATCGGTTTTGGTTCAACTGCTGTCATTACGGGAGATATTACTCAAATTGACTTACCCCGTAATACTCAATCAGGTTTGCGCCATATTATTGATATTCTTCAAGATGTCGATGGCGTTAATTTTACCTTTTTTACGGCTAAGGATGTAGTCAGACATCCCATTGTCGCGCGTATTATTCAAGCTTACGAACGTGCTGAAAGTGAGACGCAATGATGATGGAAGTTAAGCTTGAGCTGCAAAATGCTAGTGAGGAAGAAGATTTACCTGATCAGAATCAGCTCAGTTCTTGGATTAATGCTGCCTTAAAACATTCCCCCGCACCCTGGGGGGATAGGCTTCAACCCCTTGAATTAACAATTCGTATTGTTGATGAACCAGAAAGTAAGCAATTAAATCAAAGATGGCGACAAAAACCATATCCAACTAATGTCTTATCTTTTCCTTTTGAACCTTCGCCAGATGTTGATATACCTTTATTGGGAGATATTGTTATTTGCGCTCCCCTCGTTGCGCGTGAAGCTGCCGCACAGCAGAAATCCAAAACCGCCCATTGGGCGCATTTAGTTATTCATGGTACTTT
>JALWSU010000369.1 GCA_026993485.1 Thiotrichaceae bacterium
CTTAATAATCGGTCCCACAATAGAGGGGGCCCCTAAAAATGTAGCTTTTTCAAGTTCAATCCTACTAAAGCCAACTTCTTTAATAACACTTGCCGTATTTCTAGCTAAATGACAGTTTCCAGCTATGAATCTCCAAAATGGCTGAATCCGTTTTTGCCATTGCAATAATTTTGGATTATCTTCTGCTGCTACATGCTCCAGAAAAATGAGTTTGCCATTTGGACGTAACAGGCGTTTTAATCTGGTTAGAGCCTGAAATTGATCATTTACAGAACATAAAACTAAAGTCGATACGATATAATCAAAAGATTGATCTGGAAAATCCAGATTTTCTGCCTCATTCCCAACTATTGAAACATCTTTTCTCCCTAAGGCATCAATGCGCTTTTTCAGTTGATGGCGCATATTTTTATCTGGCTCAGATAAAACGAGCTGATTAATTGTGTCAGGATAATGTTTCAAATTAAGCCCTGTGCCACTCCCTATTTCTAAAATATCTCCTTGTACTTTTTCTAAGAGTTCAGAACGCCACTGGTTGAGGCATAATTTTTCAGGATTTTTCAAGGCAGTGTCATAAAATTTCGCCATTAAATAAGATCGAATATCTATCATAATTTTTTTGGTATAATCTTTGCTGAACTTGGACTTAGAAAACCTCTGAGGTTTTTAAAACCTCAGAAGTTTAAACTAAAATCTTTAATTTTTATTTAAAATATTATAAATGGATAACACTATGAAATCAGCATATTTACGAACAGTTTTTTGGATCTGTATTACGCTGTGGAGCAGCGCAATTTATGCCGCTGATATTGCTAAGTTACATAATGAGGCTTTAAAATTGGCACGGGCTGGTCAACTTGATCAGGCCATTGTTCAATTTGAAAAGCTTATTGCTGATCATCCTGATAATTTGCCAATTTTTTATGATTATTTGGTTGTTCTTAATTGGGCTAACCAAAATACCAAAGTTTTAGCTTTTTTGCCTAAAGTTGATATAGAAGCAATACCAGCTTATGTGTTGGAAACTTTCGCACAAGCTGCTCGCAGTTTGCGACGTTTTGATCAAGCCATTTATTTTTACCAAACGGCGATACGCCGATTTCCTCAACGAGCACAACAAAATAAGTATCAGCTGGCTTTAACTGTTTCTCGCAAGGGAAATCAAACCAAAGCCATTGCTTTATTTAAAGAACTGCTTGCTGATAATCCTAATGAACTTAAATATTTATATGATTATTTAGTCATTTTAAACCGTGCTAATCAACAAAGGCAAACTTTAGCATTATTGCCGAAAGTAAATCTGGAACAAGCACCAGCTTATGTCTTAGAAAGTCTCAGTGAGGCGGCATTTCATCAAAAAGCGTTTGAAAAAGCAATCCAAATTAATTTAATTGCAATACGTCGCTTTCCAAATCAGCTAACTTATAAATATCATTTAGCTTTAGCACTTTCTGCTAATAGTGAGGCTTTGGCTATTTCTAGTCGAAAAGATGCTAATGAGGCAGTGAAGCTGTTTAACGGAATTTTACCAGCTACACCAAATTATCTATTTGAATTAATTACAAATAGTGCCTTAGAACAATTACCCAATCAACATAATTTAGCCCTTGCAGTTTCAGAATCGAGCGATATGAAAACTGCATTGGCATTGTTAAAAAAAATGCAGGCATTGCATCCTAATAATAGCAGTATTTTACATGATTATATTTTGTTACTTGGGCGTACTCATCAATATGCAGAGATAATCAAATTATTGCCTAAGGTTAATCTGGAAAAAACTTCAGCCTCAGTATTAAATATACTTGGAACTGCTGCCCGTCATCAAGGTGATTTAAAGCAAGCACTAAGCATTTACCAAATCGCCGCTCGGCGTTTTCCTGCAAATCAGGCTAATCAATATCACTTAGCCTTATTGCTATCACGCCAAGGCAAAGCTGAGCAAGGAATTAGACTGTTAAAACAAATACAAGCTACAAAAGCGGCTTATATTTTGGAATCCTTAGCTGAAGTTGCTCGCCATCAAAAGCGTTTTCAAACCGCAGTAGAACTTTATCGTATAGCAGTACGCCGTTTTCCGCAACGTCTCTCAAGTCAACAAGGTTTAGCAGTAGCACTTTCTGAAGCTGGTGAGCATGATAAAGCATTCGCATTGTTTGAAAAATTGCTAAAACAGCATCCGAAAAATTCCAGACTATTTAATGATTATCTGCTTGCACTAAATCGTGCTGAGCAATATAACAAATTGATGCAATGGCTACCGACTATTAATCTTGAACAAGCCTCTTTGGAAGTATTAGAAATGCTATCGGCGGCAGCTTTTCATCTACAAATGTTTGATGAAGCTATCAAAATAGATAGAATAGCAGTACGCAGATTCCCTGAACAATTATCGAATAGTTATTCCCTCGCGTTTTTGCTTTTAAATCGTGCAGTTCAGTCAGCAGCAATCAGCCGACGTGATAACGACAAAGCTATTGCGCTGTTTGAAACTATGCTCCGCAAATCGGATGACTTTTTAGGCAAAGTGTTGGCACGTAAAAAGAATAATCTTGATGAAATACTTGCTCTATTAGAAAAAGTCTTAGCTGCTCACCCAAATGACTTGAATATTTTTTATAATTATCTTGGCATTTTAAGCGAACTTAAGCAAGATGCGAAACTAATGGCATTATTGCCCAAAGTCAATCTCAAAAAAGCTCCAGTGTACTTATTAGAAAAACTAGCTGAAGCCGCCCGTAGGCTGAAACTGTATCCACAAGCTGTAAAACTCTACAAAGTAGCATTGAGTCGTTATCCCAAACGTTTATCTAGCAAACATGGGCTGGCTTTAGCTCTTTCAGAATGGGGATATAATGATGATGCAATAGTATTATTTGAAGAAATGCTTAAGGCGCATCCTCAAAATATGAATATATTTTATGACTATCTTGCTGTACTTAATCGTGGTAGTTATTACCCAAAAGTGATTAAATTATCACCCAAGGTAAATCTTGAAATCGCACCAGCTTATGCTATCGAAACACTCAGCGATGCGGCTAACCAAGTTCGACGTTTTGATTTGGCTGAAAAGTTCTATAAAGTTTTAGTTCGCCGTTTCCCCGAACGCTTACCAAATTGGTATAAATTAGCCTTAACACTTAATCGTGTAGGTAAGCCAAATGAAGCCTTAACTATTTTTGAAAAACTACTCTTAGTAGAACCTAAGAATTTAAATCTATTTTATGATTATTTAGTTGTTCTTGATCATGCCAATCAGGATGATAAAGTGCTAGAAATGCTGCCCAAAGTCAATCTTGAACAAGCCCCAGCTTATGTTTTAGAAACTCTTGGAGAATCTGCGATTAAAACCCAACAACTTGATAAGGCAGAGAAAATTTTTAAAACCGCTGTGCGCCGATTTCCCAAACGTTGGTGGAATCAGCATCGTTTAAGCTTAGTGTTTGCTCTTCAGGGAAAGGCAGAAGAAGCATTAACGCTAGTTGAAGGCTTAGAAGCAATTCACC
>JALWSU010000370.1 GCA_026993485.1 Thiotrichaceae bacterium
CTCTCTTATACATAAGTATTTAATTAATTGATTTAATTGCGTTTAATCCTTAAACGCCTCACAGGGCAACCACAAGGGATTGCCCCTACAAACAATGATGTAGGGGCAATCGGTTGCCCTTATGTATAAGGAGTACCTGCTGGAAGGGGGAAGTCTAGACAATTCTATTAACCATAACGCCCATCAGTTCTAGGATAAATCAGCATTGGAAAATAAATCCAGAAAAACCAAGCAAATCCGAATATCCAGAAACTCTGAGAAATTCCTACCCAGTAAACATATAATGAACTATTTATTAAAGGAAATATCACCCGAATTATTGTTCCACAAACCAGTAATCCAAAAATCCAAAATACTGAATTCGGTGGATTATGAACTTGCCTACCAGTATGCCCTAACGAAACTCGCGCCATCATACCTATAGTTATTAATCCAATTCCACCAAAGGTAAAAGCATGAACTGATAAATAAACCGAAATTCCCGCCAAAATACTTAATGCTTTTAGCATAAAGCCTAGTACAATAAAAGCATAAGCTAAATAGAGAATCCACAATAAAGGTTTTTTCCAAATTCCTTTAGTATGCCAACCGAATAATCTTATTGCATGAATTAACCCTAATAATCCCGCAACTATGGCAGTTAAATCAGAATAAGGCTGTATCAAATCGCTGATTGCAAATACTACGAAAATCGGCAAATGGCTTTTATCAATCCAGTTCCAATTTTTTACTTGAACTGTTTCATCTACACCTCTTTCTATAAAAAACGGTATGACTCTTCGCCCCATAATAAAAATTAAACTGAGAATCAAATATAAACCCATATATAAACCATAATGCTCACCATTAGGAACTACTCTAAAAACGCCGAGATAAAACACAATATTACCAATTAACAACAAAAGTAATATCAACACAAAGGCGAGACTTTTCCAATGTTTAGCTTTCAGCAGTGGCAAACTAACAGCAATAATGAACGAAACAATAAATAAATTATCAATAATAGCCATAAAAATACCTCTGCCATCTAAAAACGGTAAACATCTAGCTAACACCCAAAGCAAAAAGAAAAATAACAACCGATAACCATTAATTGTTTGTAAATTCGTCCAATTTTTAATAGCGGTTAATAAAAAACCAGCGGCAACAGCAAGAGTATATCCAAAAATCATTTCATGAGCGTGCCATCTCACTGTCGAAAAATACTGAAATTGAAAATTCCAGCCAAAAACATATATAGCCATCCACATCAACATGGATACAACCGCAAAACCGCTTGCTCCAATGAAAAATGGTCTAAATCCCAAATGTAAAAAAGCAAATTTACCCACTTCTTTAGTAGGCTCAAGATTAACAATCATATTTATTACTCACTTTATTAGCTGGGCAACCACAAGGGATTGCCCCCTCCGGGGTTAGGGGGACAATGCCATTAAGTTAAGCCAAACCTGACAGGTTTCTTGCCGTTGGAATTTCAAAGACCTCCGAGGTTTTCAAAACCTCGGAGGTCTGATTTGAAGGCTTAACTTAATGGCATTGGTTAGGGTTAGGGGAGGCAATCCCTTGTGGTTGCCCAATTTTTATACCTGATTAAATTGAAACCAACGCCAACTTATCCACAAAGCCACAACACAAAACCAAGCCGCCCAAGCATAACTAAACATTGCTCCAAAAATTTCCCAGGTATAACCACTCAGCAAACTACCAGCAACACCGCCAGCACCAAAGCTTACAGCACTATATAAAGCCTGCGCCTTACCTTGATGACAATGAGCAAAAGTTTGAGAAATAAAGTGCATTGCTACACCATGATACATGCCAAAACTCGCAGCGTGCAGCAATTGTGCAAACAATAAGATCGGCAAATCTCCCACATAACATCCTATTAACAGCCAACGTATGCTAGTTAAAACCAAACTAATCATCAATAAATATTTTAACTTAAAGCATTTTAATAAACGGTACATCACTAAAAAAACCGCAACTTCTGCAATCACGCCCAATGCCCATAATTGCCCAATTAAATTACGCTTATACCCATAATCTTCTAAATAAATACTATAAAAAGTGTAATAAGGGCCATGACTCGCTTGGATTAGAAAAGAAATTAAAAATAACACTATCACAGAAGGACGCTTAATAATTTGAAAAAAAGACTCACTACTAACAGCTAACAGCTCTATCTGTTTTTCTGGGACAAATAAACTGCTTAACCAAATTCCGCTAAATAAGCTAATTAATAATATTGGTAAAAAAGTAATACTAATAAAATTATTAAACAACCAGCCTAATAATGTCACCATAAAAATAAAACCGATAGAACCCCATAAACGGATTTGACTATAATAGTGAACTTGTTCACCTAAATGAGCAATTGTAACCGCTTCAAATTGCGGCAAGCTCGCATTCCAAAAAAAGCTAAATGCCCCAAAAATTAAAGCTAACCAAAAATAACCACCTCCCAAAAACAGCCCCAAAAAACAAAACACCGTTAAAAACGAAGTCACCCGCACTAAGGCGATATGTCGTCCAGTCTTATCAGCAACCCAGCCCAAAATATTTGGCGCAATAATTTTTGTCCCCATGATAATAGCTATCAACTCACCTATAGCCTGCGCCTCAAAACCTAAAGCTTTTAAATAGAGACTAATATAGGGCATTAATGCCCCTAAACTACCAAAATAAAACAAATAAAAGGCTGATAAACGCCAATAATAAGGTACAGTACTCATAAACTATACCTAAAAATACTATCATAAATACACATGATTAAAAGGAAAAACCTAAAATGTCTTTTCAAACACTAACACAAAAACGAATCACAATTTACATCCTACTATTTATTGCGCTAACACTATTGTATAACTGGTTACTAAATTCAACTTCAACATGGCAAACCACTAAAGAATTCCAAATAGTGCTAAAAACAATAGCAGCAGTTTTAGCTTTTATAATAGCGTCAATAATACTGGCTCATTATTATATCTATAAAAACTACAACAATTTATTGGTTAGCATGATTTTTTTCGGAATAGCCTGCAAAACTTTTATCCCTATTCCCACCTTATTTTTGATTAGTGGTTTTATTTACGCCCTGCTGGTTTATTTAATTCAAGAAAAATGGAAACAAGATGATTGTGAACATTGGTTAATTATGTCAATTATTATTGGCTTGATGGGAGAAATCGGAGAATTATTTAATCTGAGTTTAAATATCACCCTTATGATAAAGGATGTAAGTTATATATTTTTATTAATTGGACTTTTTATAATAATGCACGCAATGATAAAAAAATATGATAAGACAGCTAAAGAAGCGAAAGAGGTTGCCGAAACATTAGCCTATTTTTATGCCAAATTACAAATTGTAGCCAAAGAACGTGAACAAGCTGAAAAAAAAGCTGAAGCAGCTAACCGCGCTAAAAGTGAATTTTTAGCTAACATGAGTCATGAAATCAGAACACCACTCAACGCCATATTAGGATTTGCCCAAATCTTAATC
>JALWSU010000371.1 GCA_026993485.1 Thiotrichaceae bacterium
TTTAACAAACAAACCTGTCAGGTTTTTAAAACCTGGCAGGTTTGGTTTAACTAAAAAACCTGCCAGGTTTTTAAAACCTGGCAGGTTTGGTTTAACTTAAAAAAGGTTATTATGTTTATTCGTATTTTACCCCTATGTTGTATTTTAAGTTTGGGATTAATTCTCCAAGCTTGCGATGATATTGTTATTCCGTCCTCCCAACCAAAAATCAATAATAATAGTAAGAGTTTACAAACAGAAACAGAACGAGGATTTGCAGTTGTACCGAGTTCCTCACAAACGTCTCAAGGAACAACAAGTCAACATGCGCTAGTTGTAGGCATTGACAAATATAAGTATTCTGGAAGCAATGATTTTACTAACCTAGATGGTGCGGTTAATGATGCTAAAGTATTAACTAAAGCATTCCGCAATCAGGGAGTAGATTTGCCTGATAAGCGAATTTTGTTGAATGAAAATGCCACTCGTGCGAATTTTATTCATGCATGGAAATCTATGGTAGCAGAAGCTAAGCCCGGTGATACGCTAATAGTCACATTTTCTGGACATGGTGGGCAAGAAACTGATTTGCCGCCTTTAGATGAAAGTGATGGTTATGATGAAACTTTAATGTTCCATGATTTTAATCCCCAAAAAATCACTAATGGGCGTATTAGTGATGATGAACTACGGGGAATTTTTCAACAAGCGCATGATTATAAAATCTTATTCATAGCAGATTCTTGTCATTCTAGCGGCTTGGTGCGTTCTTTAGCGAAACCAATAGGAAAATATCGTAGTGCAGGTTCTTGGAATATTCAACCTAATACGCCACCACCGACTATTACTCTGCCAACTCAAGGCGACGAAAAGAACAAATTGCCGAAAAATGTTACTTTAATTACAGCAGTTGATAGTGATAGTTTACAAGTTCCAGAAACTACATTTGATAATAAAGCACATGGAGCTTTGAGCTGGTTTTTTGCTAAAGCTGTAGATGGGGAGGCAGATGGAAATAATGATGGGCGTTTAGAACGAAATGAATTAGAAAGTTTTTTAAAACAAAAGGTTATGAGTTATATGGACCGACGACAAACTCCGAAATTAATGCCCCGCGCTGATCAACAGGCGGTTTTTAGTTTAAAGGGTTTTGCAGTTCGTCCAAGTTCTCCGACTAACTATGATAGTACTGAGTCTATTAATATTGCAGTAGAAAATGGTTCAGCACCAAGTGGTTTAAAGCATTTTCATGTGGTTAAAAATGACAGACTGGCTGATTTGCAATTTGTAATTCGGGGTGGTAAAACTGAAGTTTTCAATAAAAATGGTGATAAAGTTACTACTTTAACCAGTAACACGGTTGCAAATTGGCAAGCATTGATAGATAAAAAACGTTTATTAAATGCTTTAGAAAAGCAATTTAAGATGAGCTTGAAACCAATCAAGATTACCTTAAGAGAAGGTGATAAATTACACAAACGAGGGGAAGTTTTACATTTTAGTATTGCCCCAGGAGATAGAAATGAAGGTTTAAACGCGCTGACTTTATTTAATTTAGCAGGCAATGGGGAATTACAATTTTTATATCCCTTGTCTGATTATGGTGATAAATTGGAAATTGGGCAATTTCCTTATACTTTGCCTCCAATGAAAGTTTCAAAACCTTTTGGTGGTGATAATTTAGTGGCGATTTTATGTAAACAGCCTATAACAAGTTTACATAGCCTATTAGCAACTAGCCAGCCGAATATTCCTGAGCCTAATTCAATTACTGCTGATTTGGATAATTGTCAAGTTGGACAATATGCGTTTTTTAGTAGTAAAGAAGGGCAACCATAAAGGATTGCCCCTACAATACACCATTCTGTAGGGGCAATCCCTTATGGTTGCCCTTTGGAGCTTGGGAACGAGTCAGCGTACCCAAAGCTGTATCAATAATTGATTGATTTGTTAAAAGTTATTTTTATTAGAGTTTGTCAAGCAAACAAAACTTGATAGTCGAGTAATAGAAACTTTAAATATTTAGCCTCACACTCAAACAATTGCCAAAAAAAAAGCGAACTACGCATTAGCGCAGTTCGCTTTTTTAATTTCAATCATTCATTCAATTGCCGACATTGGCAAAAGTTCCAGTTCACAGTCCAGAGCTGAGGACATTCAAAGGCACAATGTTGTCTCAACTGCCGACTTTGGCAAACTTTGTTTAGAGTTAGTTCAGTTCAATTGCTTAGAGGCTTAGAGTTCAAGGTTACCTTGAACGAGTTTAACCAAATTTCCAAACAAAAGATAGTAAACGTAGCTAAACAAAATGAATCTCAACTTCGACTTTGGCGATAGCTTCAGTCTTCGGGATTCCACATAATGCTTTTATTAATTTCTTTTTGTCTCAACCGCCGACATTGGCGATAATTTTCTGGAGTCATTATACCTAGTGATGTATTTAATCCTATAGTAAGTCTCAACCGCCGACATTGGCGATAGGTATCCAAAAGGGGACACTACCATTAAATTAAGCCAAACCTGACAGGTTTTTAAAACCTGGTCTGAACTGTGATTTCTTTGATTAACTGATTAACTTTGATTCAAAATCAATCCAAATCCGAGCAATCACAAAAATCCTCAAACTCACAGTTCAAGCAATCTCCATAAACTATCTGAACTGTGATTTCTTTGATTAACTGATTAACTTTGATTCAAAATCAATCCAAATCCGAGCAATCACAAAAATCCTCAAACTCACAGTTCAAGCAATCTCCATAAACTATCTGAACTGTGATTTCTTTGATTAACTGATTAACTTTGATTCAAAATCAATCCAAATCCGAGCAATCATATAAATCCTTAAAATCACAGTTCAGACAATAAAACACACTTATCTCAACCGCCGACATTGGCGATAGGTCTTCAGAGGAGTACTTCTCATCTGCTAGTGGAAGTCATAAATGTCTCAACCGCCGACATTGGCGATAGGTCTTCAGAGTTAATCACGAATTTCAAGTTGGAAGTCTTGAGTCTCAACCGCCGACATTGGCGATAGGTCTTCAGAGTAAAGAATTTAAAACTCAGAACGAGTTTTATGTCTCAACCGCCGACATTGGCGATAGGTCTTCAGAGGGAGGAGATTGGTTATGCTAACCAATATCGTCTCAACCGCCGACATTGGCGATAGGTCTTCAGAGCCAGCCACCGCAGGCTGGAGACATTTTTGTGTTTGTCTCAACCGCCGACATTGGCGATAGGTCTTCAGAGTTCTAAAAAGAAAAACAATTAGCAGTTCGGGTCTCAACCGCCGACATTGGCGATAGGTCTTCAGAGGTCAACGATTTCTAGGTTTTGTTTTCAGAGGTCTCAACCGCCGACATTGGCGATAGGTCTTCAGAGTTCCAGTGGCAGGAAGTAAAAATAGCCACAGGTCTCAACCGCCGACATTGGCGATAGGTCTTCAGAGGTGGTGGATCGTATATATCCCCCCCATTACGGGGGTCTCAACCGCCGACATTGGCGATAGGTCTTCAGAG
>JALWSU010000372.1 GCA_026993485.1 Thiotrichaceae bacterium
TGTTTAAAAACTTATGTATAAGAGAGTGCGCTGGAACGTGGGAACGAGAGTGCGTAATTAACTACAAGGATGTTATATAAACAAGGATAAGTTAAAATCGTTACTTTTTGCCTTTGACTTTATCCCTGCTTATATAACATCCCTGTAGTTATTTGACTGGTTCTGGCTTAGAAGTATGCGTTCCCACGCTGGAGCGCCGGGCAACCACAAGGGATTGCCCCTACACAAGGGCAACCACAAGGGATTGCCCCTACATGATGTAGGGGCAATCCCTTGTGGTTGCCCTTTGAGGCGTTTCAAGATTAAACGCAATGAAATCAATTATTTAAAAACTTATGTATAAAGGAGTGCGCTGGAGCGTGGGAACGAGAGTAAATCGTTGTTTGTAGGGGCAATCCCTTGTGGTTGCCCTGTGAGGCGTTTCAGGATTAAACGCAATGAAATCAATTGTTTAAAAACTTATGTATAAGAGAGTGCGCTGGAACGTGGGAACGAGAGTGCGTAATTAACTACAAGGATGTTATATAAACAAGGATAAGTTAAAATCGTTACTTTTTGCCTTTGACTTTATCCCTTCTTATAACTCATCCCTGTAGTTAAAACAAATACTAAGGTCAGTCGCATTAACAGCTATAAAAATATATGTTTTTTAATAAAAACAAATCCTGAATTTATTGAAAACAGTTGGAGTCCAAAGCTTCAGCTTTGGCCAGCACCAAAGCTAAAGCTTTGGACTCCAAAAATAACCCAAATTAGCTACCTGCTACCCCCGCAACTTAGCCAAAAGATGAAGTATTTCTAAATAAAGCCATACAAGTGTAAGTATAAGACCAAAAGCACCATACCATTCCATATATTTTGGACTACCGCTTTCAACGCCATACTCAATAAAATCAAAATCTAACACCAAATTTAATGCAGCAATTGTAACAACAAAAAGGCTAAACAAAATCCCAAATAATCCACTATCGTGAATCAAACCTATGGACATACCAAAAAACCTCAGAACCAAATCAACTATATAAATTAAACAAATCGCACCAGTTGCCGCAACAACACCCAACTTGAAATTTTCAGTAGCCTTAATTAATCCAGATTTATAGGCAGCCAATAGACAAAAAAGAGTTCCAAACGTCAAACTCACCGCTTGAATAACAATCCCAGGAAACATCATTTCGTAATAAGCTGAAATACCGCCGATAGATAATCCTTCTAGCAGCGCATAAATAGGAGCAGTGTATGGAGCATATTTTTGAAAAAATATAGTGAATAGAGCAAAAATCAATCCACCAATAGAACCTATTAATATTGAAATGACCACAACACTCAGATCACCAGTTTCAAAAGACTGACCCCATACCCACATAGCAGAGATAAGAACAAGTGCCAAGAGAATAGCAGTATTATTGACAGTACCATTCAAAGTCATCTTCTCAGCATAATTATCGAAGCCATCAAATGTTTTGTTATTTAGTGCAGGATTAGCAGATCTCATAAGTCAATTCTCCAAGTAAGCATAATAAATAGGTAAAAAGAAACGTAGAGACAAAGCAGGCCTTGTTTCTACAACAAAATATAAACTAGATGATCAAGTTTTTTGATTTTAGCCCTGAAGGGGCGACACATACTGTTTAGCAAAAAAAAATTGATAATCGAGTATCAACAACTAACGTTACGCACTGAAATTCAAAATCCTAGTGCAAGGAGGCACAAATTTCCATCAGGGCAACCACAAGGGATTGCCCCAACAAACGATATTGTAGGGGCAATAGGGCCCTGCCCTAGGCTAGTTTTAACTCAGCCATAGCACTTATTCCGTCATCCGATTCTCGTTCTAGTTCTTCTTGGAACCACAGTTTTAACTCTTCCAACTTTGGAGACTTCAAATTGAAACACTCTAACAATCCCAAATATTCCAAGGCTGGTACTGTCATCTGGCGTTTTTCTTCTGGCATCAATTTGATCATCTTTTTTACCGACACTAGAAATCTTTCTACTAAATCAACCAATTTCGGTGAATTCGGATTGATCTTATGTAACAGTATTAAATAGCTTTCTATTAAATATGCATTTACTTCATCTAGTTCCTCATTATCCAAATTATCTAACATCTGCTCTATCAACTCTAGGAAATGTTTCTCTAACTCAACTAATTTCGGTGAATTCGGATTGAGGCTGCGTAACATCGCTAAATCTTTTGTCAACATTTCTAAACCAGCCAAGTTAGGAAAATTCGGATTGAGTTCGCGTAAGCTAGCCAAATAGTTTTCTGCATCGGCTAATTGCTCTGAATCTAAATATAATACCCCTGTGATCAAAGTGAAATAACGTTCCTCAATTTGTTTTATACCAGCCAAGGCATAAGCATTGTTTGGGTCTTTTGTCAACACATCTCGATAACAGGATAAAGCATTCCCCTGCTGCCCTCTTGTAAGCCTATCCTCATTTAAATGTTTTTGGCACTCCAATAGTAAACGCCCTACCTCAAGGCTAATATCAGGTCCGAATACCTGTTTGATAAACGATCTTTCTAAGCTTGTCAATTCCAGATAGTTAGGATTTAGCTTGCGTAACCTAGCCAAATATTTTTCTGCATTGTCTAAATCCCCTTTATCTAACTCCTGTTTGATCAAGGTTGCATAACGCGCCTCAATTTTTTCTAAACCAGCCAAGGCATCAGCATTGTTTGGATATTTTGTCAACACATCTTTATAACAGGACAGTGCATTCCCGCGCGGACCTCTTGTTAGACTATCCTCATCCAAAAATGTTTGGCATTTCAACAATAAAGATGCAAGCCTTTTTTCGCTAATCCGTTTTTCTAATTCTGCCAAATTCGGCGATTGCAAACCGACTTCTTGTAACCTTTCCAAATACAGTTTAACTTTCTTTTGCAATCCCTTTGCCAAAGAATCTTCTATCATAGTGGCATAACGTGCCTCAATTTTTTTTATACCAGCCAAGGCATCAGCATTGTTAGGGTATTTTGTCAACACATCTCGATAACAAGCTAGTGCATTCCCGCCTTCCCCTCTTGTCAAGCGATTACCATCAAAATGTGCTTGGCATTCCAACAATAAAGATGCAAGCCTTTTTTCGCTAATCCGTTTCTCTAATTCTGCCAAATTCGGCGATTGCAAACCGACTTCTTGTAACCTTTCCAAATACAGTTTAACTTTCTTTTGCAATCCCTTTGCCAAAGAATCTTCTATCATAGTAGCATAACGTGCCTCAATTTTTTTTATACCAGCCAAGGCATCAGCATTGTTAGGGTCTTTTGTCAACACATCCCGATAACAAGCTAGTGCATTCCCGCCTTCCCCTCTTGTCAGGCGATTATCATCAAAATGTGCTTGGCATTTCAATAATAAAGGTGCTATTAGGTTCAGTTGCTTAAACCGTGTTTCTAACTCCGCCAATTTCGGCGAGAGTGGATTGAGCAAGAATAATTTTCTCAAATACTCCGATGCTTCGTCTAGCAATTCCCTTTCCAAAAAGCCTTCTATCCAAATAACATAACGCGCCTCAATTTTTTCTAAACCAGCCAAGGCTTCAGCATTGTTTGGGTATGTTTTTAACACTTCTTGATAGCAAGTCAGAGAGTTTTCATCCTGTCCAGTTGCAGGGCTTTCCGCTTTAAATTGTGCTTGACATTTTTGCACTAAACGCGCCTCGATTAGTTTGGTATCTTCCTCAGACGCACCAAACTGGGTAAATAATAGTGCGCTTATAAAACCAATTATAAAAAATAATATATTAGGTAACAATCTGTTTTTTATGAATTCTTGATTGATATTCTCGAGTGTGAAATTAGATTTCATTACTAGTTCCTTTTATCAAATTAGTAGGTTGGGCATTTTTTTTTGCAAAGCAAAAATGCCCAACCTACACGGGATTATGGTTATTGAGGAATTGATGCCAGAACTGCAATTACAAGGATTCCAATTTGCGCCAGGAACATCAGCGTAAGAACAATATTAAATGTCCAGCTAGCAGCATTTTCTTTTTTTCCTGACAACAGCCATACAATCCAAGCAAAGAATAATGGAATCAGCAACAAGCGTAGTAAGATTCCCACCCATATTCCCGCAATATCTGGTGGAATCTGATCAGACATTGCCATAACAAATACAATAACAGCGGTGAATATCGCTGCAACAACTAAAAAGTATATCTTATTCGATTTCGAGAGTTTGAATTTAGGTTTGATTTCTGGTTCCTTTTATTTGATCGAAATAGTATAACGACTTTGTTGGGTTACGTTTTTTTGCGTAGCAAAATAATCTAACCCAACCTACTTTTATTAGCCGAAAGCTAAAGCTTTGGACTCCGATATTTTATAAATGTGTAAAACGCAATTCAATTCTTCTTCTACTTTGGTTTTCTGAGCGATCTGGTTCCTCAGCCAAGCTACCATCTACTAATATCGCTTGTGCGGCTGAATAAATTCTGAATTTAACTCCTTTTAATTGTTTCTTTAAGTACGATGCAACAGCTAAGGCTCGCATTAAACCTAAATCTGCATTTGAACCAAAACGTAAACCTGAAATATCACCTGTAGCAATTGCTTTTTCTAGCTTTTGGTCTAAATTACTTCTTCCCCCTGCAATTACTCCGTCAGTATGACCAATAACTTCAATGACATTTACATAGTACTTATTTTGAATGGCTCTTAATTTTGGAACTATTTGATTTTCTAAGCGATTTTTAAACTCTTCTGAAAGTTCTGCCTTAGCAGTTTGAAAGGAAAAACCTACAGTTTCTGTTAAATTAATAATAGGTGGTTCTTGTGCCGTCTCAATTTTGCATTTTCCTAAATCCTTTAGGATTTTTTCTTTCTCTCCCTTACATTTCAACCAACCTTGCCTAGCCTTGTTACACCGTGTCTTCTTTCCTTCTTTATCGTTGTAGCACTGGTCAAGCTCTCCTTTGTATGTATCTATGATTGTGTAGCACCCTGAAAGTTCATCACCTAATCCGCCGTTTCTTTTTTTGAGTTTATCCAATTGTTGCAAAAAAATCACTTTTTCTACAAACCCAAGCATTAAGACAATTATCAAAATGGCTAAAAACATGTCAGCAATACTGGGCCAAGAATTCAAGTAGCTACCAGCTTTTTGGCGTTCATACATAATCAACTACTCCCTTTTTTACTAAAAGAAAACCAAGATGATTCTCTATTTTTCAGCAATTCACGAATTTCTTCAACTAAACTACTTATATTTTCCACAGAATCCATTTTATTTAATTCTTCTAACATAGCCTTCTGTTGTTGTTGAATAGTTACCAGAAAATCATTTTGTGTTTGATTGAATTGTTTTAACATTTCCTCCTGTTGTTGTTGAATACTTTTCATAAACTCATTTTGTGTACGAGCTAAACTATCTTTCAATTCTGCCGCATATTTAGTTAAAAGTGGGTTAATCCCGATATTTGTTAATTCTGAGATCACTGATTTTGCTTGCGTATTAAAAGCATTAGTAAAATCTTTTAATTGTTTTGTGGCTTTTGTTACCTCGTTAATAGAAGCTGTCATACTTTTTGCTGCATTATTTATACCTGATGTGTAATTGGCTTGTTGGGTTTCAAGATTTGCAGTTAATGTTGATAATTTATCATTATACTGCTTATTTGCCTGCAATATTCCAGCATAATCATCTACAAGTTCTTCAAATTTCTTAGGTATTTTATTAACACTTGCTGCTAATTGTTCTTGGAAAACTGTGAAACTTTGTTGCGTATTTTCTAATTTATCAACATAATTTTTATGTTGCTCAACTGACTCTTTATGTTCTTTCACTAAGTTACCAAGACTTTTATTTAATTTCCCATAATCATCAGCCATCACTTTTACGGCACCAGATAGCTTATTTGATGCTTGATAAAAATCTGATTTTTGATTTGTAGCCCTTGCAAACTCCCTAAAAACTGTACCAGTATTTTTAACAAAAGCATTCAATTTTTCTGCTAAAGCAGAGCTATTAGCTTTCATATTTTCAGAAATATTTTTAATCTCAGTAACCAAATCCACTGTATCAAGTAAAGTATCTTCTACCTTTTTGCGTTCAAATTTACTACAAATTGGAATTAGATAAAATTCGGTAACCCAATCCAATTGAGCAAAAAAGCGTTCTTGTGCGGGTAGCACCCAAATAAATTTAAACAATAGTAAAATGATGGTACCAAGAATCCCTGCTATACTTGCAGACATTGCTGATTCTAAACCACTATAAATCTTATCAATGGCTTTAGTATAATCTATGGCACTAGTACTTAAACCACTATTACTTAATATCTCTCCAAAAGCGAATAAAGTCCCAGCTAAACCAATAATCAATAATACACTGATTACAAAATTAGCCCAATAACCTTGTTGTCGGCTGAACTTTTTAGGTGTCATAGTCTCAGAAGCAGCTTGAATAAGCTCTAATTTGCCACTCTTAGCTAATTTTAAAACCAATTCCATTCGCTCTGAAACTAAAGTATGAGAATTTTGAAATTTTGAACGTAACTGATTTTTAAGTTCATCAACAGTTCCTATGGAACTCTTGAAACTCTTTTGTTCCAAATCTTCTAAAACAGCTTCTAATTGGTTTAATTGAGTTTGTTCTTGCTTATAAAACCAAAGCATTCGTATTAAAGTGATGAAAGCCAATATTGTTAATATAACTATGCCGAAAATAAATAGATACACAACAGATAATTGTGTGTCAGCCAGTATAAAATCCCATAATAGTGTCATATCTAAATTATTCCTCCTTTATTCATAACAATACAAAACACTACCTTTTAAACTAAAATAGTAATGTGTTGCTGAAAGTTTTGGCTGTTTCCAACAAGGTCTAGTCCAATAAAGTACTTGGTTTTTTTCAGCTTTTATTGCTTTACTAAACGGATGCTGCAAATCTAGCGGCATATTATTCATAGTCTCCGTGTCACTTATCACTGTGGCAATATATGTTGTTCTAGTTCTATTATCTACAGCTCCTGCTGATTGTTCTTCAACAATATTCAGTTTGTTTCGCCAAACACGGTTGAGATTGTCATTCACACAACGACGTAAATTGGCAAAGACATTCTTTGGCACTGTATCAAACGCCATATCTTCAGCACTAAGAAATTGATGAAATACTGCATACAATTTAGACAAATTGTAACCTAATGATTCTTCGTATTCTTCTGGTTCATTGAATCCCAGCTTAAAATCATCATGAATTGTCAATAAGCTTGTTAGGATATTTTCTCTATCTATAGATAATTGTTGCGGTTGTTTGCTCAAGAAAACTGAATAATCAGGCGTCATTACAGTCCAATACAACAAGTCTACCCATTTATGCAAGAGTAAATGCGTATCTGGTTTATCTTGACACCATTTAGGAACTGGCAAATTAATATGTTCTGATTCTTTTGTATAAATATCTGAAAAATTTAACCAAATTTCACCTTGTGGATTAAAAGGTAAAATATCAGCAAGTTGAGAAAATGCTGGTATAGCTTTTATCGGAGCAATCCAAATAGAGGTATTAGTATTTAATGCTGTGCCATGTAAAACAATATCCCCCGGTTGAACCGTAGGCGGAGTTCGTTGACGTAATTCATCTAATTCACCAATTGAGTCAGTCAAATCTACACAATGTGCTAATTTCCAACAATATTGACGATAGCTATTTTCATCTAATTTTGATTCTATTTCAGCTGGCTTCTTGGGGCTAGATGGATAAATTTTGGATTCAGTTCTTTGTAAAAGCAGCAGATTTTTTATTTGTTCTAATACTGGATTAAATGCTTGATTTTCCTGCTTTGCCTTTTGTTCCTCCATTTCAATCAATTGCAAACATTGTTGAACGGCAAACAAAGTTTTGGCTTCTTGTAGCGTAGTAGTCCACAATAGAGTCTGTTGACTTAAACGCTGTACAATTTCACTCTCTGGCGGTAATTGTTGTTTTAGCGAATTAATCGCTTGATTAATTTCAGATAAATCAATATCAAATATAGTAGTCATTAATTTTTTCCTATGTTTTGGAGTCCAAAGCTTCAGCTTTAGATTCCATTTTTAATCATTCTTCCCCACGAAACGGATTAAAAGGCAAGTTCACTGTAGGATTCTTATTATTCATCTCAATTTCTTGAACATTATCGCCATCCAAATCAGGATCATACACAGTATATGTGAATCTCAAGTTATCTGCTTTAAATTCTAATCGGATCTGAAGTTCTGGTTGTACTAAGCTACCTGCTTGGTTTTTAACCGTATAGTCTTGCAAATCAATTTGCCAAAGTGGCGCAGTATCATCCTCTTGAAGTGCAAAACGAGTAATACCTCCCTTATTCTCCTTGGTTTGCCGAAAACTGACTGTAGCTGTTATTAAAGTATCTGAAACTTTTTTCAGCGTAATCTGTTCCCATTTATTACCAATAGGCTGCCATAAGGTGAAATTCGGATTAAATCTGCCTTGTCCATTCTCTAACTGAGCGACTTTTATCACTTCTTCTTCTATTCTGCGCTTGTCAATCGCTTTTACGACTTGATTGACATAGTTATCATCATCATTACCTTCGCTTTTGCTGTACATAAAACATTTCAGCTTACGTTCTATGTCAAATTCAGCCCAAAAGAGGTATTGATTCATCAAGTTATCCAGTTTCTTTTTATCTTTCTGTTTATCTAAGCTTTCACCAGTCAATTTTTCATAAAACCTAATAAAAAACTCGCGTATTGGAAACTTAGCATAAAATTGTTCATTAGGTGTATTACCAATTTGAGCTGCATTGTCTACTCGGTAACAGCTAAGTTCATCCACCGTACTAGGAATTATTTTACGAATTACTGCTTTATCATTTTTGCTAGTTTTCCGCAGTTGCTGCCCAGATTCAAACAAAATATCTGGTTTATTACCTACTCTAGATAGTAAGGTAAAAGGCATATAATTACGTAAGTTATCGACATCAAAATCTAAGAAAATATGACCCTTTTTGAGGTATTCGGGAGTTAGCGGATCTTGTGGTGCTATGCGAGTTTTTTTCAAATAACTTGGCAAGGCTGCACCATAAACTACTGCTAATTTAGCATCTTTCGGACTAAATTCTAAATTATAACCATCATCTTTAAATGGAGCTGAAAGCTGCTCCTGATCTTTAAATGAAAACGATTTAGCCAACACACTAGCTGGCATTTCTTCTCGTACTAAGCGTAAATGCGAACTACTGCCTGCTAATATTAAGCGATCAATCTGATATTTGGTCCTATATTGTTTTCCACTACGAGCAACACACAAATCTCGTGCTTTTTCAAAAGTCTGTTCTATGTCTTTTTTTACTAGGTATTCCATTTCCTCAGCAGTGACTGAAATATTAGCCAGTTCCTTAGCCAGTTCCATTGCGCTAATTTCCAGATTTAAATGTTGAATAGCAGGCAACAATTTATTTGGATTAACGGACAATACTTTATGCCACTTTGGTTCACCTGTTTGAGGTTCACTAAATACTTTTTTCAGCCGTTCCGCTTCTTGCCATAAACCGAAAAATATGCTCTGTAATTCGGGATTTTTTTCAAAGCGTGTTGTAACTAAAGCATCTATCAATTCTCGCAATTCTTTACTTGTCCCAGCAAGTCCATCTATAGATTCCTTAATAGGCACTTCTGTATCATAGCTTATGTCGCTTCTTTCCTTATTAAACCATTGAGTAAAAATCTCTGGATCTAATTCAAAGGCATTTAAGGCTTCTTGAACAGCTTGCGGATATTCAGCTTTGTTACGATTACCAGCTAATACTAAGTTTGCAGCAGTACTAGCTAATTTGGATTTGATAATACGAAAAACTGCTAAAGTGACATTATCACCACCAAAGTCTTCTCGTCCGGTTAAGCCTAAGATTTTAGGACGAATAATAAAATAACGCCCACTGTTTCGTTGTGGAGGCAGCAGCAAATCTTCAACTTCTTCTAAAGCAATTTCTAGCAAAGCAATATCCGTAGTACCACCGCCTGAGTCATATAACAAAATGTTTTGGTAATACAAATCTACTTGACGAGTTTCTCCAGTGACAGGATGCCTACTTTGCTCTGTTCGTATCCGACTCCGTGCTAAAAAGCCATCTATTCCCGCAAATAAATCTTTAAACAAATCTAGCCAAACATAATATAAAGCACCAGCCGTGGCTTCATCGAAACTCATGTCAATATGGGCAACACCTAAACTTTGTAAAATTTTTCTATAACTTTCTCGCCGATATTCTGGCAAGTTAGCAGGAAATGTAATTACCACATCGTTTAGACAGACTTGATTTAATTCCCCCTTATTTTTATTGATGTGTGCTTCGGTTCTGGTAAACAGTTCTTTAATTGCAGCAGTACACAATGGATCATAAGTATCAAGAAAATTTTGGCCTTTTTCATCAATAAAATGACAGGTTTCTTTCAGCCCTAAGCCACGTTTTGCCCCACTAAGACAAACATTATGTTTTTCTCTACCATCTGAAGGTAAGTCTGGTAATTTACGGATGAAGTCTGGACTAACTTGGTTAGTTCTAACTATCTCTCCCATATCAATATCCGATTGCAAGCCATCAATGGTTTTTTTACCTACAGCAGATGGATAGAGTTTCTTCATTTTTATGTCAGAAGCAATGCTACCATTAGCTTTGCCAGGTTCTAATTCTGGTGAACTCAGTTTAGCGTCTTGTTTCAAATCAATATTAATAATATGATTTACAGCATAAAAATATTCTTGTGCAACAAAATTTAAAACCGCTAAGGGCGCAGCCTTTCTTTTCAAGGATTGATAACCAGTAACACCCCAGGATACTAATAATTGAGCTTGCAATTCACCAAATTTCTTTGGACTAAGATCAGCCTTTAACCGTCTAAATTGTTGCCTAATATCATCAATTGTTTTAATTTGATTCCCAGCAGGCAAATTAGTCCACATCATTCTAGCAAAATGCACTAATTGTTGTTTAACTTCCTTATAACGACTATCTGTATTAGCCAGTTTCTCTACCTTATCTATCAATTCATGAAGATAAATATTTAGTTGATTTAATTGGGAACCATAAAACTTTCTATCTGGAAACTCAGGCAATCCAGCTTCTGGATCAAAATAGGCGATTGTAGAATTTGTCGTGCCAAAATCAAGAGCAATATGTCCAGAAAAAGCAGGACGTTGAAATAAAATTGGGATTTCACAAGTTAGAGCAGCTTCATTAGTTGATGGTGTTAAAGTTATTTTCAGTGTTGCAGGAGTGTCTTGCTTAAGTTTTTGATTCGGATTTTTAATCGGTAATATAATCAAGGTTTCGTCGTTATTTTTGCGACTCAATTTAATATCATTTACTTGAAAATGCGGAGCAATATGTTGACATAATTCCGAATTATCTTCATTAGTATTAACAAATTCCACTTTGATTGTAGCCTTAAGCTTAAGCTTAAGCATAGTATGCTCAAGAAAAGCATCCTGATTTGCCCCGATTATCCAAAGTCTCAAATTGCTCGACTTAGCAACGTTGAGATAAAATGGTTGTACATCTTTGTATTTCAACGTAATATTATGGCTTTCTTCGCCTTTACCATTATCAATCTGAGGTAGTGGTGGTGGTTCAATTTCTGGTTTTTGACTACCACCGATTTGGCTGATTTCAAAAGGAGACCAAGTTAATTGAAACACTACAGGTTTGTCTTGGCTTGCAATTCTAATATTTATTACAAAACAATGAGCTGGTTGCCCATCAAAATAAGGATGATCTTGTAATTCTGCCAATGAAATCTTAAATAAATAGGGCAGAGCAGGATTAATATTAATGCTATTATCCTTAGATTGTTCAAAATGCTCACTGATTCTTTGCTCTAAAGTAGATTTTAATTTACGGCAATGAGTACGAGTGGTTCTATTTGAACATATTTCTACAGTGCTAATTTCAAAGTCGTTTTTAGAAATTAACACTGGAGCATCACTGCTAATAGTGAAGCGTAATCTATAATCAGCTATTGCTGAAATATTTAAATAAATCGCCATGATTTCATTTCACACCTAAAAAATTTTTAAAATGGGGCAACCGGATTGCCCCTACATGAGGGTTTGTAGGGGCAATCGGTTGCCCTCTCCAAATACGTAAATTCTAAATATTTAAATTATCCCAAGCCTTTAAAATTAAAGCAGCTTTTTCTTCTGCTTTCTTTACCTGTTTCCTTTTTGGCATGTCATCAGCTTCCTGTATTTCGTCTTCATCTTCAGGTAAAGGTATTTCTGCCAAACGATCAAAAATACCGCCTTGGATTAAACATTGCTCTTTAAATTTATCGAGAGAATTGATGATACGCTTATTGAGCATACTTTGAAATTCAGTTGGAAAATTTGCCGTGAAAAATGCAAATTCGTGAGTCACACGACGCTGTAAAGTCAGAATCACTTGTCGTTGTATTTTCATCAGTTCAACGGCAGACCAATTAAAGTCTTGATTTTCATTAAAAGGCACTTTTTTGTTGCCAGACTCAAGCTGATTTTGCTGCTTTCTCTGCTGCTCCAATTGAGCGTGTATTTCAGGATATAACGAAGTCAAACTAAACCAGTTTTTTAAACTATCTATTTCTGCTTGCTCCAATTGATCGCCGCGTAAGCCGCGTAAATAGTTTTTGTCTAGGCTAGTACGCAAACTGTAAAAAGACACGGCTTCATTATTGTCATCAGTATTTATTTCACTTACTTCTTGCTGTTCAAGTAGTTCCAAAGTATCTAAAATGGATTGTTGAATTGCCTGACTAGTCCATTTATCTAAAGTTTCTTCCCAGAGATGATAGCGTTCTACCAAATCGGTTAATGGGGTTGCTTGATTATCAGTATTGGAACTTATCCAACGTTCCGCCCATTCTTGCCAAAAATCATCTTCTAATACGGTACGCAAGACTTTTGCTTTACATAACTCCAGCGGTTTAACATAATCAGCTTCCTTGCTGCGTGGTTCAGTGACTTGATAACCACGGTGCATTAAAATAATTTCACTTGAACCCGCCCAATGGCTAGTTAAAGCATGCATTGTATCCCAAAGTGCGATTACACGATCACGCGCCTCTTTGTTATCAATGGCATCTATTGTTTCATTTTTTAAATCTGAATCTTCGATAGCATGACGAAGTGGAGTAATCAAATTATCGTCCAGTTGCTGTAAACATTCGAGTAATGGAGGTCGCGCATCTTCTAAAATCAAAGTACTACCATATTCTTGCAATTTTTCAATTAAAATCTCACGTAACTCACTAATTCCCCCATCTTTTTGATAAGCACTTAAGGCATCTTCCAGTCTCTTATATTTAGCAATTTCAGCAGCATATTGTCTTCGTAGCTCTGGATCATTTTTCAAGTATTTTCTGCTAGTTTTTAAATCCTCTAGCAATTGTCCATAACGTGTTTCTTGATTTCTATAAGT
>JALWSU010000373.1 GCA_026993485.1 Thiotrichaceae bacterium
TTTACCACCTATAAGAACCAATTCTATGCTCGCTTGAATATTGAATTTTGTTACATACCACCCCATTCTTTGGCTAATTCAATGTATTCTTTTGGCATAAATTCTTCAGGTAATTCTGCTTCTAATGATAAACCATCATCCCAACCAGTATGAATTAAAAAACGTAATAATTCATTATAGTGAGAAATAATTGTTTGGTTTGAGATAATATCATCTTCTGGGAGACCTCTCCAACGTGCTGCTAACTCAGCTAAAACTATTATAATATAATCCGTTTCAGTTTTGCTTAACATATTAAATCACCTATTTAAAAATTAAGTAATTAGGACTTACGCATTGACAAACGAATTTTTTGATTTTATCCTTGGAGTCCAAACGAAGTAAGCGTAGCTAAAGCTTTAGCTTTGGACTCCAAGCCTCAAAGGGCAACCACAAGGGATTGCCCCTACATCACTGTTTACTTCGTTACTTCGTTCTTGTGGTTGCCCAGTGAGGCGTTTCAGGATTATAATAATTATTCATTTTTATTCAATATGTTACGTAGAATATCTACATCAATAGCTTCTAAAGTATCAACTATTAAAGCCGCACCAGTAAAATCATCATTGCGTGTATAATCATTGCGTGTAATCACTGTAGGTATATAAGCAAGCGTAGCAGCACGAACTCCATTATAAGAATCTTCAATTGCAATACATTCATCTGGATTTAAGCCCAGTTGCTTCAGGGCGTAAAGATAAATATCAGGAGCTGGTTTTTTCGCAGACACCATATCACCTGCGGCAATCACCTTAAACCAGCCCACAGATTCAGGAGCTAAACTATGTTCTAGTAACACAGTAACATTGATTAAACTCGTTGTGGTAGCTATAGCAAGAGTAATGCCCTTTTGACGTGCCTCTGCTATTAAGCGGCGTACTCCTGGACGTAATGGTAGTGGATTGGTTACCAACATTTGGTTATAACGCGCCGTTTTTTGTTTATGTAATTCAGCAATAAAGGCATCAGAATAAGATTCTGATTCTGATGGATGGTACTTATCTATATAAAAGCGAATCCGCTCTTTTCCACCAGTTACAGCTAATAATTCACCATAAAACTCCTCATTCCAATACCAATTTAATTGATATTCAGCAAAAGTTTCATTAAAAGCAACACGATGTGCATAGCGTTCGTTTTCGACTAATGTCCCATCTACGTCAAAAATTATAGCTTTGAGTGTTTTCATAGTTTTTATTTACAAGGATTTATTGTATATTAAGGCAAATATCTAATTTTGTCCCTGTAAAGAAAGTTCTATAGTTAAAATAAACTCTAGCACTTACGCATTGACAAACTAATTTTTTAATTTTTGCTTTGGAGTCCAAAGCTTTAGCGTTGACGTTTCTAAGTATAGCCAAAGCTAAAGCTTTGGACTCCAACTGATTTGAAAATTTTAATATGTTGTTTTTATTAATTACAAAACATATAAAATATTATCTATCAATGCGTAAGTAAGTCCTAAATTCAAGGAGAATTTTAAATGAATGAAAATGAATTTAAACAAATTCAAGAAAGATTGAATCAAAATCCTTGCCCATTTCAAAAAGCTATTTTAAGCAGTCGTTGTGGTTGTGAAAAAAGTCACCGATTGAATATCGCTGAACGTGAAAATGTTGCTTGTATCTCTACATCTGCACAACGGCGATGTGTAGAATTATTTGAGCATTTTTCTGCAAATGCAAGGTTTGTGTTTAAAAATCTTAACTTAGAAGCTGAAGCATTGCCACACGGACAGGCTATGAAAGTGCAATGTGGGGGATTATTTGGATTAGCTGCGATGTTTACTGAAGGGGCAGATTTTCCACAAGTCGATAATATTGATGCTTTAGTTACGCAATCACTTGAAAAGTATGGAGATATGGAAAAACTACCTTATCAAGATATTGTCAAATTTATTCGTAATTGTAAGGTTAGGAATTCACAATCTTAGTTTCAATGTTTGCAGTAAAAAACCTCCGAGGTTTTAAAAACCTCGGAGGTTTAGTTAGATTAAAATCCCTACCAGTACCAAAAACGCTAATAGTTCAAATAATGTTATTATAATCAACATATAAGTTATCCGCCTAGCCGATGGTTTCATCGGTTGCCATACATGGCACATATACCAGCGGTAAGGTGGAAACCAATGCCAGCGTTGCCAATTATTTAGATAACTATATAAATATTTACCCCAAATTTCTAGGCTAGTATCTACTTCTGAAAGGCGTTGTTTTCTTTCTGATTCTGAAAATCTACTATAATCGTCAATCAGTACCAATATTGCACCTTTGCCTTTATCTTCCAAATTGCTTTCTATTCTGATAATAGTTGCCGATTTTATCCCGTCACTATAATTAATTTTGAAACCTTGCTGAGTTTCTTCAAAGTTTAATTCAGTAGCTATAATTTGATTATTACTCAAATTTTTGGCTTTCAAATAGTAACGATTTGGGGCAATTTGTCGCCATTCGATAAATTCTAGCATCGGATTGATACGCAATAAACGCTCCAAATCTCGGCAAAAATCACGCAAATTATCTGTTGATAAAGGCGTATTAATACGCACCCAAGCCATATCTTCGCTAGGTAGCGGTGGAGTTAAATCAGACATTGAAAGATTTTGCCTAAAAACCTCGGAGGTTTAGTTAGACTGAAATTAGTTTTCTGAAATACTACAATTAGGTATTTGGTATTTGGTATTTTTTTAAGTAGTCTTCTAAACTGTATTTAGAGGAGAAATTACCAATTATTACCCAAGTTTCATCTTGTTTAGCAAGTTGAAGGTATCCAGCAAAATGATACTTTGTTCTACTACCTTTTTGTCGATAAACAATCTTTATGTATGCCACCGCAACAGTAGGTGTTTGCTTGACTATCTTAGCATCATTAAGTCTGATTGATCTGATTTTCTTGCATTCGGCTTCAGTATAATTTGCCCGGAGTTGGACTGCTGTTATGCAATCGTGTTCTTTAACAGCCTGATAAAAATCACTAATAACTTTTAGCTGTAGTTCTTTGAGACGCTCTTTTTCAGCAGCTTCTGCTGCCAAACGCTTTTGTTCAGCTTCTTTAGCGTCTCTTATCGCTTTTTCAGCAAAACATTCTTTGGCTTTAGCCTCAAATTCCGTTGCCTTTACTCGCTGTTCCGCAACTAAACGCGCTAGTTCCTTAGCATACTCTTGATAAAACAAAATGAACAAGATGATGAAAATCAATGTAATCAAATAATAGGGTTTGGGGTTATTTGAGTTTTTTTCCTCTGTGGACTTTTTTAAATCTTCTGCCATTCAATAATTTCTCCAATAAATGAACAATTATATTAAAAATATAAAAATCTTATCTTACTAAAAATTTTTGCCGGAGCGTCACTGCCATTAAGTTAAGCCTTAAAATCAGACCTCCGAGGAAAACCATACCTCGGAGGTCGTTAGTTCTATAAC
>JALWSU010000374.1 GCA_026993485.1 Thiotrichaceae bacterium
ATACAATAGTCTAAACGAAGTAAGCGTAGCTAAACCTCCGAGGTTTTGAAAACCTCGGAGGTTTTTGGCCAAATGTTAAGTAAACTGAATTAAAGCTAAAAACTCCGCTTCATCAATCACCTTAACCCCCAAATCTCGTGCCTTTGTCAACTTACTCCCCGCCTTTTCCCCCGCAATAACACAATCAGTTTTTTTAGATACACTACTACTGACTTTAGCCCCTAAAGCTTCCAATCGCGCCTTAGCGGTTCTACGAGGCATAGAGATTAAAGTTCCAGTTAAAACAAAGGTTTTTCCAGCTAAAGTTGGTGCTTTGCTGGGAGTGGTTTCATTTTCACTCCAATGTACCCCAGCAGCTTGTAGGCGTTGAATAATCTCCAGATTATGCGATTCTTTAAAAAAAGCTGCGATAGATTGTGCGGCAACGGGGCCAATATCTGGAATTTTGACCAAATCGGTTTCACTAGCCTGCATTAGTTTCTCAAGACTAATAAAATGTTGCGCTAAAAGGCGTGCTGTGGATTCGCCAACTTCCCGAATGCCTAGAGCATAAAGAAAATGCGCCAAAGTTGTGGACTTACTCTTTTCTAGTGCTTGCATAATCCGAACTGCCGATTTATTACCCATGCGCTCTAAACCAGCCCATTGTTCATGCGTCAAAGTATAAATATCTGCGATATTGTTGATTAAATTTTTATCTATCAACTGCTCAACCAGTTTTTCACCTAAACCATTAATATCCATTGCATTGCGTGAGGCAAAATGTTGTAAAGCCTGTTTTCGTTGTGCTGCACAAAATAAGCCGCCGCTACAACGCGCTACTGCTTCGCCTTTGATGCGAACAACTTCAGAACCACAAACTGGACATTTATTAGGTAAAACATACGGATGAGTATTTTTCGGACGTTTTTCTGGCAACACGCGGACAATTTCAGGTATTACATCACCAGCGCGGCGAACTATTACTGTGTCTCCTACGCGCACATCTTTACGATTAATTTCATCCTGATTATGCAAAGTAGCATTTGTTACCGTAACTCCACCGACATTAACTGGGGCAAGACGAGCCACGGGGGTTAATGCCCCAGTGCGCCCAACTTGTACGTCAATATCTACAATTTGAGTTAATACCTCTTGTGCGGGGAACTTGTGGGCTATAGCCCAACGTGGGGCGCGTGAACTAAAACCTAATGATTCTTGTAGATTAATATCATTAACTTTATACACTACTCCATCAATTTCAAAAGGCAGACTATCGCGTTGTTCCAAGATTTTATAATAATAATCTAAACAAGCTTGAATACCTTTAACTACTTTTGAATACTTTGAAATTGGCAAACCCCAAGTTTGTAAACGCTGCAAAATCTCGCTATGGCGATTGGGCAACTTTCCGCCTACTACTTCTCCAATAGCATAACTTATAAAGCGCAATGGGCGATTAGCGGTACGACGGGCATCCAATTGACGCAAACTTCCCGCTGCGGCATTACGCGGATTCGCCCAGACTTTCTCACCAGCCGCGATTTTCTGCTGATTAGCTTGATTAAAACCTGCTGTTGGCATAAATACCTCGCCACGAACTTCTAACACGCGGGGATAATCATCTCCCCGCAATCGGAGAGGAATAGTTTTAATAGTTTTAACATTTGGCGTTACATCTTCGCCACGATAGCCATCACCCCGTGTTGCGCCCGTAACGAGTAAACCATTTTCATAGCGCAAACTTATAGCAAGTCCATCTAGTTTCAGTTCAACAGCATATTCAATACTATTTCTAGCTAAACGCTCCCGCGCCCGTTTGTCAAAATCTTGCACCTCTTTATCACTAAAAGCATTAGCTAAAGAAAGCATTGGTATCGCGTGAACCACTTCAGGAAAGGAGCTTAACGGAGTTGCTCCCACCCGTTGAGTGGGAGAATCTGGCGTAATCAGCGCCGGGTATTTTTTTTCCAGTGCCTGTAATTCGCGCATGAGGCGATCATATTCGCTATCAGGCAATTGCGGATCATTGAGAATATAATAATAGTAATTCTGTTCATTGATTGTATCACGTAATTCTGCGGCTTGTTTTTGTATTTTTAGTGGAATTTTCATGACAGTTCAAGTTGTTCGTCTGGAGAACGTGGCCAAGTTGAAATTAAAGCTTTAACTAAAGTCGCCAAAGGAATCGCAAAAAATACGCCCCAGAATCCCCAGATTCCACCAAAAACTAATACTGCGACAACAATAGCAACTGGATGTAAGTTTACAGCTTCGGAAAATAACAAAGGCACTAAGACATTACCATCAAGGATTTGAATAATAAAATAAATACCTATAACCCAAAAAAATGTCGATTCAATACCCCATTGAAAATAAGCAACAATCATTACAGGTATTGTAACCACCACAGCTCCAATATAAGGAATAATTACTGATAAACCAACAAGTACTGCTAATAATGAGGAATAATGTAAGCCAAAATAAGCAAAAGGAAAATAAGTAAAAGTGCTTACTAAAAAAATCTCATAGACTTTGCCGCGTATATAATTGCCCATTTGCAAATCCATTTCTTTCCAAATATTTTCTGCAACTGTACGTTCTTGAGGTAAAAAACTGATTAACCAAGCAAGTATCTGCTCTTTATCTTTGAGGAAAAAAAACACCAATAAAGGTACCAAAATTGAATAAACTATTAAAGCAATCACTGCGGGGATAGAAGCCAATGAATAAGATAAGAGAGTTTTACCAATCTCATCCACTTTTTTGCGTATTAAATGAATAACACCATCAACATGATCATTTGAAATTAGCGGAAAATGATCAGGTATATCTTTTATATACCTTTGTACTTGTGCCGCCATATTGGGTAATTCTCGAATTAGTTCAGTCAACTGATATGAAATTAAAGGCAGTAAGACTATAATAATAAAAACCAAGAAAGTTATAAAAATCGAAAAAACTAAAAAAACCGCAAGTGGGCGCGGAAAATGCAAATCTTGCAAACTTTTAATCACTCCCTCTAGCAAATAAGCTAGAACTATACTAACTAACACGGGTGCTAGAATTTGGTTCATTGTCATTAAAATGGTGATGCTAGCCACCAATAAAATTGCGAGTAACACCGCTTGAGGATCAGAAAAATAGCGGTGAAACCAGATTTTAATTACATTAATCATTTTGTTTTTTCTCTTCTCTCTGAAAGTTTTGATAGTATTGTAAAAACACGAGTTCCAGTTCATCAATTACTTCAACCTTATCGCGCCCTTGCAGAATATGTTCACTCATTAAGCGAGAGGTTTCATCAAGCATTTTAGCTTTATCAAGCATTGGGTAACTTTGTGCAAGCCGCTTGATAGCAGCAATAACTGATTCATTGGAAGGGCGTGGTAAAGGTTTTACAGTAAGGGGAGGCGTTTTCACTATTTTTTCTACACGCGATTCTAAAAATTGAGCAAAAGCGAATAAGGTTTGTTGT
>JALWSU010000375.1 GCA_026993485.1 Thiotrichaceae bacterium
CATAATTAAGGGATAATTAGAGTTTTACTCTCGTTCCCACGCTGGAGCGCAGGGCAACCACAAGGGATTGCCCCTACACAAGGGCAACCACAAGGGATTGCCCCTACATCATTGTTTGTAGGGGCAATCCCTTGTGGTTGCCCTGCGCTGGAGCGTGGGAACGAGAGTAAATTTCAACCAATTGTTGAAAATCATTTCTGTTCATTAGAGGAACCCTGTTCTTTCTTCGCTTTTGTCCTTTCTAATGCTGCCTTAATTGCGGCTTCTTTACTAGCATTGGAAGCGGCTTTCATTTTTTGTAACTTTTCTCTCCGTTCTTTTTTATCACGTTGCAAACGAAAAATCCTAAATTCATGGCGTTTTTTTGCTAGTTCAGCTTGTTTATGTTCTTGTTCGATGGCACGAATTTCAGCTTTGGCATAACGATAATAGCTAACTAAGGGAATATGGCTAGGACAAACATAAGCGCAGCAACCACAGTCAATACAATCAAAGATATGATAATCTTGCACTTTTTGAAAATCTTTAGCTTTGGCGTGCCAATAAAGTTGTTGTGGTAACAAATTAACTGGGCAGACTTGGGCGCAAGCTCCACAGCGTATGCAGGGCATTGGTTTTGGGATTTCTTCAATTTCTTCTGCTGAGGAAACAATTAAGCAATTCGTGGTTTTTATAATCGGAAATTCTTCATTAGGTAATGCAAATCCCATCATAGGGCCGCCCATAATTAGTCTTTCTATACCCGCCTTGTTGCGTCCACATTGATCAATTAGAGAGTGCATCAATGTCCCAAATCGTACTTCAAAATTTTGTGGCTTTTCTACGCCTGTACCTGTAACTGTTACAATTCGTGAAATCAAAGGTCGTCCATATTGTATTGCTCGATAAACAGCTCTCGTAGTTTTGACATTATGTACAACAATGCCTCTTTTGGCTGGCAACTCGGAACGTCCAATTTCTTGTCCAGTTAAAACTTGTATTAATTGGCGTTCTCCACCAGTTGGATAGCGAGTTGGTACTAATACTACTTCAATATCTTGATCTTTTGCCGCTGCTTTTAATAAAGCTTGATAAGCGGCTGGTTTATTATCTTCTATTGCAATTATACAACGCTGTGTGCCACCCAAAATATGCCTGATTATTTGTGCGCCAGCAATAATATCGTCTGGATATTCACGCATTAAGCGATCATCGCAGGTTATATAAGGTTCACATTCTGCACCATTGATAATTAAAGTTTCTATACTTTTAGAGTTTAATTTTATATGAGCAGGAAAGCCTGCGCCACCTAATCCGACAATCCCTGCTTTTGCAATGTGATAAAGCAATTGAGTCGGGCTGAGAGTAGAATAATCAGCAACAGGTGTGCATTCTATCCATTTATCTTCGCCATCAGTTTCAATTACAACACAGGGTGCTGTCAACCCTGATGGATGAGGAACTGGACGATCCTCAATGGCAACAACAGTGCCAGAACTTGAGGCGTGAATTGGGGTACTCATTAGTAGGCTGCAATCCTTTCCTCGACAATGACCAATCACTTGACCTTTTAGTACTTTATCACCAACTTCTACAACGGTTTCAGTTGGTTCACCGATATGTTGTAACAGGGGTAATACTAAAAAGTCTGGGATATTAGCTCGCCTGATTTGGCTTTCAGAGGAAAGACTTTTATGCCCATCAAGCTTAAGTCCACCATGAAATTGCCATAATTTCATATTATTTTATTCGTTTATTTAGTTAGGATAAGGCCATTTCCAAGTAGTTATTGTATGCGGCAGTGGAACCATCTTAATACAATCCACCGGGCAGGGGGCAACACATAGTTCACAACCAGTGCATTCTTGAGCAATTACAGTGTGCATTAATTTAGGACCGCCTAAAATGGCATCAACTGGACAGGCTTGTATGCACAAAGTACAGCCAATACAGGTTTTTTCATCAATCACTGCTACCTTTTTAGCTGGTTCTATATTTTCAACATTTAATGGCTTCGGCTCACGATCTAATAACTTGGCTAAGGCTAACATCCCTACCTCTCCCCCTGGAGGGCAGAGATTAATTTCAGCCTCACCATTAGCTATTGCTTCAGCATAGGGACGACAGCCGGGATAACCGCATTTTCCACATTGTTGTTGTGGTAAAACCGCATCAATTTTATCAACAATAGGATCACCTTCAACTTTAAAACGCACACTGGCATAACCCAGCAATAATCCAAAAATCAAGGCGAGTCCAGCAAGTAATCCAATCGCCGTCATAATTTTACTAACCCCGAAAAGCCCATAAATGCTATTGACATAATACCAGTGGTAATAAGTGTAATTGGTGCGCCCTTAAAAGCTGTAGGAACATCTGCTACTGCTACACGCTCACGTATTGCAGCAAACAGTACTAACACTAAAGAAAATCCAATCGCTGCGCCAAAACCATAAATAGCAGATTCTATAAAACTATGTTTTTCTTGTACATTCAATAAAGCTACGCCTAATACAGCGCAATTAGTTGTAATTAAAGGTAAAAAAATCCCTAAAATTTGATATAACATTGGGCTGGTTTTATGAACAACCATTTCTGTAAATTGCACCACAAATGCAATAACTAAAATGAATGCTATGATGCGTAAAAATTCTAAATCCAAAGGCACCAATAGATATTCATTAACTAAATAACTGCTTATAGAGGATAATGTTAAAACAAAAGTCGTCGCAAGTCCCATGCCTATTGCTGTTTCTAATTTACTGGACACGCTCATAAAAGGGCATAGTCCTAAAAATTTAACTAGAACAAAATTATTAACAAGGACAGTGCTGATAAAAATCAGTAGATATTCAGTCATAAGAGTGTACTGTGAAACACTTGAGTAGATTGCTATGATATAGGCTAAACTGGAGTACTACAAGCATTTTAGCTTTGCAATTTACTGGCAATTTTAGCAAGACGTTTACCCAAAGCACGACATAAGCGTTGTTCCTCATCAGATAATGAATTGCTATTATTACCCCCAGCTAAATGACTTGCGCCATAAGGTGTACCCCCAGTTTGTGTATTTAATAAATCTGGCTCTGTGGATGGTAAGCCTAGTATCAACATACCATGATGGAATAGGGGCAACATCATAGATAATAAAGTACTTTCATGTCCTCCATGTAAACTTGATGTCGAGGTAAAAACAGCAGCAGGTTTGCCCGCCAGCCCACCTGATAGCCATAAATTGCTAGTTGTATCCAAAAAATACTTTAAAGGAGCAGCCATATTACCAAAGTGAGTGGGACTGCCTAATGCTAAGCCAGCACAATTTTTTAAATCATCAATAGACACATAAGGAGGACCAGAATTAGGAATATCTGGGGTAGTCGCCTCGCAAGTTTGAGATACCTCTGGCACTGTGCGAATCCGTGCTTGACAATCTGGGACTTCTTCAATACCTCGCGCAATTTTTTGTGCCATTTG
>JALWSU010000376.1 GCA_026993485.1 Thiotrichaceae bacterium
GGATGAAATAATGATTATTTCTGAAAGAACAGATAAGAGTCAAATAGAATTTGAAAATTTGTTAAACTCTTCTCATCAGTTAATAGAGGAAAAAGCAAAATTAGATACAGAATATTTTCTTAATAGGAGTGCTACTGATTTTGAAAAAGATGTTTTCGATTCCCTTTGTGAAGTTGCCACAGGTACAGATTTCGACAAAACAATCCAATTAATATCTGGTCATAAATTCCCAGATATTGTAGCAGGTAAATTCTACGGAGTAGAAGTAAAGACAAGTAAACAAAATTACTGGAAAAGCACAGGGAATAGCGTTCTCGAATCTACTAGAGTTGATAATGTAGAACGAATTTACATATTTTTCGCAAAGTTGACAGATCCTTTGGGGTTTAAATATCGTCTGTATCAAGATTGCCTATATGATATCGCAGTAACTCATTCCCCGCGATATTTAATTGACATGGAGTTGAAAGACGGAGAGAGTATATTTAACAAAATAGGAATGAGTTACGATGAATTACGAACCCAAAAAAACCCCATAAAGCCAATAGTCGCATATTATCGCTCTATTGCAAAACGTGGTGAAGAGCCTTGGTGGATGGATAGCGGAGAAACTCCAGAAGTCACGCTTAAACCAACAGTTTCATTATGGAGCAATTTGTCTGCTAATGAGAAAAAGATTTTACGCAATGAAGCAATGGCAAGGTTTCCTGAGGTGTTTGGGCGAAGCAGCTCCAAATATCAAAAGTTAGCTTCATGGCTAGCCGCTCGGCATGGAGTAGTCGATTCTTCATTGCGAGATAGATTTTCAGCAGGAGGTACGGTTGACTTAAAAGTTGGTAACATAATTTACAAGAAACTTCCAAGGGTTTTTGGACACCTGCAAGATAATTCTTCTGAAATAATCAAAGCTGTAACAGGAGTTACACCAGAAGAAGCAAAAGATTATTGGGATTTGTCATTTGAGCCAGATAATAAACAAAAAATTACAGAATGGACAAAAAAACTAATCTCGTACTCAAGCCAGCTAATGTATGATTCTGAAAAATTTATTATACATTTACTTGGAACCTCAGTTTCTGAACAAGACTGTCCCCTTATGGTTAAAGAGCGTTTTGTTCATTATGGTTTTGATGAATAATGGGAAAGAAAAGAACGAACAATTATCTAGGTCGTGATCCTGACAGCCTGACAAAACTCTAAAAAAGGTTCAATAGGAATCAAAAACAACGAGTTGAATCTTTGAAATTCGCTAAAACTAACTCGATACCGCAGTTTTTTTTTAAATCAGAAAATTTTGTTTGTCATATTGCATTCTTAGAAGCTAATGAATGTGTAGGTTCAAGCCTTTTTTTCGTTTTCTCGTTTTAGTTTTAAGAATGGATAAGGCAAAATCGTTGTTTAAACTACAGGGATGAGTTATGTACTGAACCATGAATTATGTAACATATTGGAGTCCAAAGCTTTATAGCGTTACCCGATTTAGTTAAGTACAAACCTGCCAGGTTTTTAAAACCTGGCAGGTTGGTACGCTGTATTTTATACAAACGGGTAGTGCTATAGCTTTAGCTTCGCTTACTTAGCTACGCTTACTTCGTTTCGTTTGGGCGACCATCCAAAGCTAAAGCTTTGGACTCCAATAGGTTCGGTACTGACAACGATTGAATAATCCAAGCCAACTAACCAACATTACAAAAGATACGCTGGCAAAAATTCTACTTTTTCCTTTTGTAAGTAAACCGACTGATTAATCACTCGTTTACTTAAAATAGATAATTGTCCAGCATATTTTTTTTCAAATTCTATCATAGCTCTTGAAATATGCTGATTTTTACCAGATTTGACTTCAATTAAATGATAATTAGCATTTTTTACCAATATAAAATCAATTTCACTTTTTGACTGGGTTCGAGAAAAATACAAATTGCTAGTAATTTCCTGATTCCAATTCAAATTATTAAATAGATATTATGATAAACTCAATAAGTTACAACCTTAAACTCAAGACATTCCAAACGTAGAATCTGTTTTAAACTAGCTATTGTTGCAGTATTAAAAAGCTGACGATATTGTTTATCTTCAAAATCAAAATACCAAGTTTCAGTTTTTGAATCATCTTTAGCGAGTAAATGAGAAAGTGTGGTTTTGCCAGATTGTAACGTACCAAGCAAAAAGACTAAATCAGGTGAATCAAATTGTGCTAAAATTTGGCTGGATAAAGCTCTAGTGAACATTTTGCTCTGGAAATTTTAAAGTACAGTTTAGAAATAAGTCTGGAACTTGTAAACTCTACGAAGAAAATTAGCAAGCACTGGGGCAATTATCTCAATAGAAAAAACCGAACAACTTAAGCAGAACTGGTTTTTTTATCCTTCAAGCTAAACACACTCAAGTTTTCAACTATGAACCTCAAATCACAAGCCAATTGTCAAGTGTTATCATAAAACCATAAAATCCAAATTTGAACTCATGCAGTTCAATCACAATCAAGCAGGTTCACTGTGAAAAAAAATATACCTTAGATTTAATCCTTTATAAAACAATCAATTAACAAATAAATAAGTTTTGGCACACAGCTTGCCGTATATTATAGCGAGCGAATATTTTTTCTCACGCTCCAACGTGAAAACGATAGTAAAATCCCAATTCAATTTTTTTACATTTAAATAAGGAGAAACACACAGCCATGAATATAGACGAAAAACTTTTAAAAACCACCGAAGCTGAATACGGTAAAGATTACCGCAACCACGCTTTGGAGATTTATAAATTGTATTTGGATTTATCCGATAAACTCAGCGCTCGCCGATTATCGGTTAATTCCTTCTTTTTGACTCTCAACAGTTTTATTATAGGATTACTTGGTTATGGAAAACTTAGTTTTAGCTCAACAGCAACGCCTGAATTTTATTGGATAATCAGCATTTTAGGTATGACAATTTGTGTGGTTTGGTTTAAAATCATCCACGCCTACAAACATATCATGCGCTCAAAATTCATGGTAATTCACAGAATCGAGCAACACTTACCCCTAGCCGCCTATGAAGCCGAATGGCAATTGTTACGCGAAAATCATGGCTATCAACCCTTGACACATTTTGAAATGGTTGTGCCTTGGATATTTTTTGTGCTGAATTTGGCTATTTCTTTGAAAGAGTCTTTATTGTAAAAATACCCAGTTACGCTTTTGAAATGTTAAAAGATTTATGTGTATCTGTGTAGTTATTCGTTTAATTGTCTGAATCAGGATTTACAGAATTTTAGAATTTTCAAGATAAAAAAAACCAGAACTACAGGGATGAGTTATAAGAAAGGATAAGGTAAAAGGTGTTTTTATCCGCTTTTATAACTCATCCCTGTAGTTATTTTTTGGTTTTATTCTGTAAATCCTCCTGTAAATCCTGATTCAGACAAAAAGGGATAAGGCAAAATTCTATCTAGCCGAACTGGG
>JALWSU010000377.1 GCA_026993485.1 Thiotrichaceae bacterium
TTTACGCTCCAAACCTGCCAGGTTTTAAAAACCTGGCAGGTTTTCTAGGTGTATTTTATGCAATCGGTTAACGCTATAAGAGATTGCGCTGGGCGGGGGGGACTGAGGGGGGGAGAAATCGTGGATAACATCAAATTAAGATCATACTTGATAGTTTTATAGGCGCATTTATTCTGGCCAAAATTCATAATTAATTGCTTGTTCAAAAGTCCAAGGACATAAATCTGGGAATGTATTTTTGCTAAGTCCAGTTTCTTTGGCGGCACCAATTCTGGCATATTTGTAAGCACGTTCTATAGCATGGGGCAATTTATGTTGAAGACTGGGGTTGTCTTTGAGATGATCGATCAATTGAAGACGTTGTTCTTCAATACTATATCGCCAACTATTACCACGATGCCCAGGTTGGTATTGCCACTTGAGTAAATACAAAAACAGTATTTTCAATCTGCTTTCAAGTTCACGTTTTAAACTTTTGCCCATATCTTCAATTTCTTCCGCAATATTCCCTATGTCAGCTTCTACTAATTTGCCCTTTCTAAGCAAATCTGCTTGCTGATTCGCCCAACCATAAAAATCAATCTCATATAGTTCTCCCATAGATAAACACCCTTCTAATTTTTAATCTTTATCAAGCAACTCAAACAAGTTTTTCCGCAAACAATCCAATTGACTTGTTGAAAATAAGGCATGATTTTCATAATCAGTAAGAAAAAATACATCTTCAACATGAGAACCAAAAGTAGTTATTTGAGCATTTTTTACCCGTATTTTGCATTTTTTAAATGCTTCCGCGATCCGCGATAATACCCCAGGACGATCAATTGTCTTGATTTCCATAATTGTATGCTTATTAAGATGGTCTTGTTTAAATTCGATCTTGGTTTCCATTTCCTCCTGAAAGTGCCTCTGTTGTCTCGATAAACGGCGATTGATTGGGGGGAAAGGCGATTTGTTGTCATGAGATAGTACTGGTTTTAATCCTTTTATAATTTCATTAATACGTTCTACTGAGCTAATTTTTTCACCATCGTTTTCTAAAACTGTGTAAGCACTAACATTATAATCGTCCTCACCAGGAACAATATAAGCCTCAATAATGCTCAAATTATTTCTTTCAAAAAAAGCTGTAGCATCAGCAAATAAATAATTCCTATCTGCCGTAATAATAATAAATACAGTTCCACCTTTATTATCACGCTCCAAGACAATCGGCATAGTTTCCTTTAAAATCACTTCCGTTTCGCGGGCAACTTGTTCTGGTGAAGAAGAAAGAAAATACTGATCACCTAATTTTTGCCATAAACTCTTGACTTCTTCTAAATTTGAATCATGAATTAACTGAATCGCTTGGTTTTGAATCTCCTTAATCTGCAATTCAGTATTCAAAATTTTCTCATCTTGAGATAAGAATGCCTTAGTTTTATTATAAAGCTCAGTTAATAAGCTATTTTTCCAGCTATTCCACAATTCGGGATTAGTTGCCCGAATATCTGCAACTGTTAGCAAATATAAATAATCCAGATGTAAGCTATCTATCACCTGTTCAGAAAAGACTTTAATCACTTCAGGATCAGAAAGGTCTCTACGTTGTGCAGTCATAGACAGAATCAAATGATGGCGAACTAGCCAAGCAACTAAACGAGCATCCTTATCACTCAAACCATGGAAATGACAAAAATTCAAGGCATCTATTGCGCCTAATTCGGCATGATTACCACCTCTGCCTTTGGCAATATCATGAAAAAATGCGGCTAAATACAACAGTTCCGCTTTGGGAATAGTTTTTATCAACTTAGAACAGAATGGAAATTCTTCCGCAAATTCGGGTAAATTTAAGCGTCTCAAGTTACGTACCACAAAAAGCGTATGCTGTTCAACAGTATAAATATGAAACAAATCATGTTGCATTTGTCCCACTATTTGCCCAAAGCTGGGAACATAAGCAGCCAGAATGCCATAACGGTTCATTTTCCTTAATACATGGGTTAAGCCTGTCTGATGCCGAAAGATTTCTAAAAACAAACTCCGCGCCCGTAAATCCTGACGAAAAATATCATCAATCAAATAACGATAATGAAGAATCAAGCGAATAGTTGATGCGCGTATGCCTTCTATTTGTGGATGTTGTTGTATTAATAAGAAAATTTCTAACAATGCAAATGGATAATTCACAAACACCGCCTTGTTAGTCACTTCTATAAAATTATTACGGATTTGAAAGCGTTTATTTAAGGGCTGAACAACAGTCGGCGTATCCGCATATAAAATTACTTCCTCAAACAATTGCAACAGCATGTCATTAAGAGTGCGTATTTCCTTGATAGTGCGATAATACCGCTTCATCATTTTTTCTACGCCTAAACCATCAGCATCGTCAGTGTAACCAAATAATTTTGCAATTATTTTTTGATAATCAAACAATAAACGATCTTCGCTGCGTTTTACCAACAAATGTAAAAAACAACGAATTTCCCAAAGAAATTCCTGTGCTTCGCTTAAAGATTTATATTCATTTTCCGTTAAAAAGCCATGTTGGATGAAATCATGTAAGCTTGTCGCTCCAAAATAACGTTTAGCAACCCAGCCTATCATTTGAATATCACGCAATCCACCTGGGCCTTCCTTAACATTCGGCTCCAGATTATAAGCAGAATCCTCATATTTATCATGGCGTTTTTTCTGCTCTTCTACTTTTGCCGAAAAAAAAGCTTTATGACCCCAAGTTCTATCTGGTGCAATAGCTGTTTTTAAGGCTTGAAATAAATGTTCAGGCCCAGTCAACAAACGAGCTTCAACTAAATTAGTTGCTACTGTAATATCAGCAGCAGCCTCTGTTTCACACTCAGCAATAGTACGCACACCTTGCCCAACTTTTAAACGCAAATCCCATAAAAATTGGATAAATTGTTCAATACAGGCTTTGGTTGCATCATCCAGTTCGGATTCTAATAAAATTAATAAATCAATATCAGATTTAGGATGCAATTCACCCCGCCCATAGCCACCAACAGCCAAAATTGCTACCGAATTATACTCTGGACAAGTACAACGCTGCCAAGCTTGTAATATAAATTGATCAATTAACCAAGCGCGTTGCAAAACGTAACTGGTAGCATTATGATTGGCTTCAAACCGCTCCTTGAGTACTTGATGACCTTTTTCTAAGGCTTCGCGGAAGATTTTAATTACGGGTGTATCTGTATCGGTTTTTAATTTCTTTTCAAAAGCTTGTTGATCAAAAACTTCAATATCTGTTAGTTCAAATTCGGTTTGCATATTTAGTTATGAGTTATTGATGTTACGCAGCATACGAAGAATAACTACAAGGATTGTATTTTTTCTCGTTCCTACGCTGGAGCGCAATCTCTTATACATAAGGGCAACCACAAGGGATTGCCCCTACAGTAAGTCATTGTTTGTAGGGGC
>JALWSU010000378.1 GCA_026993485.1 Thiotrichaceae bacterium
GAACGAAAACAGACAAATACTTTCTTTCGCTTATCCTGTCAAGACTTATTAATATTTTTGAGACTATAGTATTTCAGATAAAGATTTTGCCAAAAACCTCAGAGGTTTAGCTACGCTTACTTTGTTTAGACTGAAATTATTTTTCTGAAATACTATGCCATTAATTTTTATTCTCCCATTTATCATTCAATTCGATTCTCCACCACTTTCTTAGTATAATAAAAACCATCTTAGTAAATAAAAGGAGAAAATCTGTGTTCAAACAACTCGGTGTTACCCTAATATTATTATTAATATTAGGTAGTTGTGCAACGTCCCCGACTGGGCGTTCACAATTAATGTTAATGCCCCCCGCTCAAATGAGCGCAATGGGTATTAAGGCATTTAGCAACCTTAAGCAAAAAAAACCAATAGAAAAGAGTAAAAAAATTAATCGTTATGTCAAATGTGTAGCAAACGCAATCACTCAAGTAATTGATAGTCCTATAAAAAAATGGGAAGTGGTAGTTTTTAAAGATAAAACTGCTAATGCCTTTGCCTTACCAGGCGGTAAGATTGGAGTACATACTGGCTTATTAAAAGTTGCCAAAAATCAAGATCAACTAGCTGCTGTGATTGGACATGAAGTAGGGCATGTTATTGCAAAACATGGTAATGAACGGGTTTCTCAACAATTTGCTGTCCAACAAGGCATGAGCTTGATTCAAGCATTGAGTAATCCCCAATCAGCAAGAGGTAAAATGCTGATGCAAGTCTTAGGATTGGGTGCTCAATTTGGTGTAATCTTACCATTTAGCCGCGTACATGAAAGTGAAGCGGATCATCTGGGTTTGATTTTTATGGCTAAAGCTGGCTTTAATCCTGAAGAAAGCATTAAATTGTGGCAAAATATGAGCAGAAGTGGCGGACCACAGCCACCAGAATTTTTATCTACGCATCCATCGCATGAAACTCGTATTGCGGATTTAAACAAGGAAATGCCAGAGGCGAAACAACTTTATAAACAAGCCCGTGCGAGTGGGAAAAAACCAAATTGTCAGATGTGATTTATAATATTGCCCCTACAAAGGGCAACCACAAGGGATTGCCCCTACAAATAATGATTTACTGTAGGGGCAATCGGTTGCCCTTGTGTATAAGAGAGTGCTGGGAGTGGGGGGGACTGAGGGGGGTGGGAGAGAGAGGCAATGCCATTAATTAAGTTAAGCCTTAAAATCAGACCTCGGAGGTTTTTGAAACTATTTTTCTTCTTGTACTTTCTTATGCTCGCGCCAAAATTGCGCTGCAAAAGCTACTATGGGATGTACTGGAGCTTTAGGCTTAGTTCTTAAAACTAAGCCAGCCTGTTCAGGCGTACCATTTCCTTTTCGATTATTACACGTCTCACAAGCTGTTACAATATTATCCCAAGTATCTTGTCCCCCCTTAGAAACAGGAATCACATGATCAAGGGTTAAATGTCTAGTGCTGCCACAATATTGACAAGTATGCTTATCACGTCGCAATACTTCCCGCCGATTTACTGCTGGTATTCGCCAGGCTTTTTCTTTATGAGGAATAGTCAGGCGAATTTGTTGTGGCACAACTAGTACCATAGTTGGTGAATGCACTTGGATAGTTTTTGCACTACTCTCCCCTAAATCTAATGCTTCCGCTTTCCCTGTCACAAGGAGAATAATTGCTCGTTTGATATTAACTTGACTTAGGGGTAAATAACTCTTAGAAAAAACGGTCACTGTATTATTTAATACTGCTGTCATTATTGATTTCCTTGTGCTAAAGTTTTCCAGAAAATAAATGTAATACTAAATTATTAAATTAATTTACGCAATATTGCTATGAAAAAAAAAATCCTTAAATTTATTCTACCTCTATTAATTTTAGGTATTGGCATTGGTGGTTTTAAATACATGCAAGCAACTAAATCCAAACCAGCCCCAATAAAAGTTGAAGAGCAAACTTGGGTTGTGGCAGTCAAACCAGTAACTTTAAGCGTAGTTTCACCAACAATTACCTTATATGGACGGGTAGAATCTCCTCGTACTGCAACCTTACGCACACCAACTTTATCACTGAATATTAGTACACAAGTTACAACAGTAGCTGTATTGGAAGGTGAACAGGTTAAAAAGGGTCAAATATTAATCACTTTAGAGGACAAAGATAGCCGTCTTAATCTCAAGCAAAAACAAGCTGAACTAATGGATATTGATGCACAGATTCAGCTTGAAAAGCAACGCCATGATAGTAATCTCAAAGCAATTAAACATGAACAAGCTTTGTTGAAATTAATGCAGACTTCGGTTAAACGTCTGCGTAAACTTAATAAACAAAAACTCAGTTCACAAGCAAGTTTAGATGAAGCACAGCAAGCGGTTGAACGACAAATCTTAACTGTTATCAATCGGCGTTTGGAAATAAAAAACTATAAAGCTAAACTTAAACAATTAGAAGCTAGACGCTCACGGGTTTTAGCGCAGCGCGATATTGCCAATTTAGAACTGGTGCGTACTCAGATAAAAGCTCCGTTTACTGGGGTAATAGCAAAAGTCTTTGTTGCGATTGGTGATACAGTACGTAGTGGCGATAAATTATTATCCATGTATGATAATGCTGCTTTAGAAGTTCGGGCGCAAATTCCCAGCCGTTATCAAAATACAGTATTAAAAGCATTGGCAAACGGTTATAAATTACAAGCACATAGCAAATCTATGCGCTTTCAATTGAATAGAGTATCAGGGGAAATTAATCTTGATAGTGGAGGAATTGATGGCTTATTTCGCCTAACAAAACGGGGACAATTATTACGCTTAGGAGAATTTATCACCCTCCAATTGAGTTTACCTCACCAATCTCATATTGTCGCATTACCTTTTGAAGCAGTTTATGGGATGAATCGTATTTATAAACTAGTTAATGGACGCATGAAAGCCGTAAAGATTGAAAGAATTGGAGAACGAAGCACAAGCAAAGGCTATTCAGAAATTCTAGTTCGTAGCCCCGACTTACAGAAAAATGATCAAATAATTATCACACAATTACCCAATGCGATGGATGGCTTAAAAGTGCAGGTTTCTCAGAAACCGCTCTAAATGTTACTTACCAATTACTCGTTTTACTCGTTCCCAAGCTAGAGCTCACTCTCTTATACACAAGGGCAACCGATTGCCCTTACAGTAAATCATTGTTTGTAGGGGCAATCCCTTGTGGTTGCCCTGTGAGGCGTTTAATGATTAAACGCAATTAAATAAATTAGTTAAAAACTTATGTATAAGAGAGTGAGCTAGAGCTTGGGAATGAGTAAACGAGTAAAATACCATTGGTTAAACTTGTTCAAGGTAACCTTGAACTCCAAGCAAGCTCGACAAATTTATATTTAGCTAAATTTGTGAAGGTGTTGAGTATAGTTTCCATATAATTATTCA
>JALWSU010000379.1 GCA_026993485.1 Thiotrichaceae bacterium
TTGTAAGCTAACGAACTAAGAAAGGGCAATTTGGTTGCCCTTTTTTTTTCTCGTTCCCACGCTCCAGCGCAGGGCAACCACAAGGGATGGCCCCTACACAAGGGCAACCACAAGGGATTGCCCCTACAGTAAGTCATTGTTTGTAGGGGCAATCCCTTGTGGTTGCCGAGGCGTTTCAGGATTAAACGCAATTAAATCAATTATTTAAACACTTATGTATAAGTGAGTGCGCTGGAGCGTGGGAACGAGAGTAAACTGTTAAACTTTATAACTTAACTCGGAGTCCAAAGCTTTAGCTTTGGACAGTCCAAAGCTAAAGCTTTGGACTCCAATATGCAAGAATTTAAACATCAACAAAACCTCATTGGCTTATTTGCACAACACAAAGTCGCAGCCAATTTATTAATGATAATGATGCTTATGGGTGGTATTTGGGCGTTAAGTAAACTTAATACTCAATTCTTACCTAATTTTGCCTTAGATGTCATTACTGTTACAGTTTTATGGACAGGGGCAGCACCTGAAGATGTAGAAAGTTCTATAACTCGTCCTATTGAGCAGGAATTACGCACTCTTGATAATGTTCACAAAATGAATTCTACCTCAACAAATGGTTTTTCAACCATTACTTTGGAATATGAAGAGGGTACTGATATGGGTTGGGCACTTGATCAAGTTAAAGAAAAAGTTGCCTTATTGCGTAATTTACCTGCAACGGCTGAAAAACCTGAAATTAGTCGCATTGTTAGGCATGAACTTATTGCCCGTTTATTGATAACTGGTCCCTCAGATGTGAATGAACTACGCCATTTTGCTCAGCGTATTGAGCATCAATTATTAGCGCGTGGTATTAGCAAGATTGAAACCCAAGGCTTACCTGAAGAAGAAATTGATATACAAATCCCGTCGCGCGTTTTAGTGGAACTTGGGCTAAGTTTGCCCGATGTCGCTAAGAAAATCACCGATTTTAGTCGTGATATTCCTGCTGGTGCAATCGGGCGAGATGATGTTGCGCGACAATTGCGTAGTATTGAACAACGCCGCAATGAATTAGCTTTTACGGATTTACCAATAATAACTGATAAATCAGGTCGTTATATAAAATTAGATGAGATTGCCACGATTCAGCGGCGTCCACGCAATAATACTGTAACTATCACTTATCAAGGACAGCCAGCAGTTGAATTACTCTTACAACGTGCGGAAGAAGAAGATGCTTTAGAATCGGCGAAAATATTTCAAGCTTGGTTAGAGGAAACTCGTCCGAAATTACCTCCAGGGGTTCAGTTCCATGTTTATGATCAAACTTGGCATTTGATTGCTGAACGTATTTCTTTATTATTAAGAAATGGTTTGAGTGGATTGATTTTAGTTGTCGTTATTTTGTTTATTTTTCTGAATGGACGAGTTGCTTTTTGGGTTGCAGCGGGTATTCCTATTTCTTTAATGGGCATGTTAATAGTGTTATATAGCGTTGGCGGTAGCATTAACATGGTTAGTTTATTTGGAATCATTATGGCTTTAGGGATTATTGTTGATGATGCTATTGTTGTTGGTGAAGACGCTTTTGCCCATTTTCAAACTGGGGAACGTTCCCTATTAGCGGCAGAGGGTGGCGCACAACGCATGTTAGCTCCAGTTACTGCGTCTTCATTAACAACTATTGCGGCTTTTTTACCGCTGATGATGATAAGTGGCATTATGGGAACTATCCTATTTGATATTCCATTAGTAATGATTTGCGTATTACTTGCCTCCTTGATCGAATGTTTTTTCATATTACCCGGTCATTTACGGCATAGTTTTCATAAAATGCACCATGAACAGCCTAGTAAAATTCGGCAAAAACTTGATAATGCTTTTAATCAGTTTCGTGATGTTTATTTTCGCCCACTTGTTTCTTTAATGATCAGTTTCCGTTGGAGTGTTATTGCAACTATGCTTGCTGCGATGCTATTAGCTATTGGCTTATTAGCTGGCGGGCGGATGAATTTCACTTTTTTTCCTTCTCCAGAAAATACAATTTTAATGGCAAATGCCAATTTTGTCGCAGGTACATCTCCAAAGCGAGTTGATGCGTTTTTGCAACATTTAGAAACAACTTTGTATGCAACAGATAAGGCTTTAGGAGGTAATTTGGTAAAAGTAGCCGTAATTGGGCATGGGCAGGGAATTGCTGCACATGGTGCTGCTAGACAGGGAGAACAATTTGGTTCGATGCTAGTTGAATTATCTTCGCCCGATAGTCGTAGTGTACGCAATAAACAATTTATTCAAGAATGGGAATCTAGAATACAGCAAGCTGCTGGAATCGAAAGCCTAACGATTATGGAACGAAAAGGCGGCCCCCCTGGACGAGATATTGAAATTCGTCTTAATGGCGCAGATGTAAATAAAGTTAAAGCTGCTGCTCTTGAACTGGTAAAAGTATTAAAAACAGTTCCAGGGGTTACAGGTATTGAGGATGACATGCCTTATGGTAGAGAACAATGGATTTATTCTTTAACTGATTATGGAATGGCATTGGGTTTAACTGTGGAATCAGTAGGACAGCAATTACGAGCCGCCTTTGATGGACAATTAGTGCAGATTTTTCATGAGGGCAATGATGAAGTTGAAGTCCGGGTAATGTTACCAGATAATGAGCGTTATAATTTAGCCAATTTAGAAAAGTTCAACTTTAAATTACCTAATGGCGGCACGGTGCCATTTTCTACCGCAGTTAAAGTAACAACACGGCGTGGTTTTGAAGCGATACGCCATGCGGAAGGTATTCTAGCTGCCGAAGTAACTGCTGATGTTGATACTGCTGTAAATAATAGTAATAAGATTTTAGCTCAACTCCAAAAGCAATTTTTACCAGATTTAAGTTCGCATTATGGAGTTGAATATTCATTTGAAGGACGAGCAGCAGATCAGGCTGAAACTTTAACTGATATGAAACACGCCTTAGTAATAGCAATTCTATTGATGTATATAATTTTAGCTTGGCAATTTTCCTCTTATGTTTGGCCATTAATAGTAATGAGTGTAATACCGTTTGGCTTGGTAGGCGCACTGTTTGGACATTGGGTGATGGGATTGGATTTAACTATAGTTTCACTTTTTGGTTTTTTTGGATTATCAGGCATTGTAGTCAACGATTCAATTGTATTGGTTACTTTTTATAAACAGTTACGTCAAGAGAATCTGCCAGTTAAACAAGCATTAGTTGAGGCAGCCTCTCAAAGATTACGAGCAGTATTATTAACTTCTTTAACGACAATTTTTGGATTAATGCCGTTGTTATTTGAAACTTCATTACAAGCCCAATTTTTAATACCTATGGCAACCTCTATAGCCTTTGGCTTAATGTTTTCAACAATATTGGTTTTATTGGCACTACCAGCCTTATTATCAATTTATGAGGGTAGATTGGACTAA
>JALWSU010000380.1 GCA_026993485.1 Thiotrichaceae bacterium
ATTGATCATAATTTTTTTGAGTTATTTACTTATGTTACGCACTCTCGTTCCCACGCTCCAGCGCAGGGCAACCACAAGGGATTGCCCCTACACAAGGGCAATCACAAGGGATTGCCCCTACAAACAGTGATGTAGGGGCAATCCCTTTTGGTTGCCCTGTGAGGCGATTCAGAATTAAACGCAATTAAATCAATTAGTTAAAAAATGGTTGGTTGATATTATAAGAGAGTGCGCTCCAACGTGGGAACTAGAGCGCGTAACATTAGTTATTTATAGTTAAAAAAATAAAACACACTAAATCAGACAACAAGGATATAAGTATGTTACAAAATCCAAACCATTTGATTTGGATCGATTTGGAAATGACAGGACTCGAACCCTATACAGACAGGATTATAGAAATTGCGACACTGGTAACAGATGTCAAGCTCAATGTCATTGCAGAAGGGCCAGTTTTAGCAATCCATCATAGTGATGAAATCTTAGCCAAGATGGATGAATGGAACACCCAGCATCATGGAGAATCTGGCTTAACTAAACGGGTACGCGAAAGTAAAATAACAATTGCAGAAGCAGAAAAACTAACCCTAGCATTTCTCCAAAAATATGTTCCTCCTGCTACCTCACCAATGTGTGGCAACTCAATTTGTCAAGATCGACGGTTCTTATGCCATTATATGCCAAAATTAGAGCAATATTTTCACTACCGTCATTTAGATGTAAGTACCTTAAAGGAATTAGCCAAGCGTTGGTATCCCAATCTAGCCGAATTTAAAAAAGACTCTAAACATTTGGCACTTTCTGATATTTATGATTCAATTGCAGAATTAAAATATTATCGTCAACATCTTTTAAAATAAAAAGGGGTTTGATTTAGTGATTGATAAAAAATACCTCCCATCATTATTATACCGTGCTAATCAAGCACGCGAACTTGATCGGATTGCCATCGAAGAAATCGGTATTCCGGGTATTTGTTTAATGGAACGCGCTGGCAGTGCCGCTTTTGAAATTTTAAAATCTCATTGGCCTAAAGCTCAGCGTATCATTGTCGTCTGCGGAACTGGCAACAATGGCGGCGATGCTTATATATTAGCACGATTGGCTTATTTAGCTGGTTATGATGTCATAGTATTACAAGTCGGAGATACAAATAATTTAAAAGGCGACGCACTGATCGCCTTTAATGCCATGCAAGCTATCGGCCTCAAAGCCCAAGTTTTTACTCAAACCAAACTTAGCGTTGTTGATGTCCTAGTTGATGGGTTATTCGGTACTGGACTGAACCGCGAAGTTTCTGGAAAATGGCGAGAAGTGATTGATAGTCTCAATCAGCGCCGCTGTCCATTACTCGCCCTAGATATTCCATCAGGACTACATGCCGATACTGGCACAGTTTTAGGCACAGCAGTACATGCAGACGTAACCGTAACTTTTATTGCCTTAAAACAAGGTTTATTCACAGGTGCAGCCCCCGATTATTGCGGCAAAATCTATTTTAACGATTTACAAGTACCCCCCATCATTTACGAGGGATTCCACCACACACAGCGGCTTGATTACAACAATTTAAAAACGGCTTTGCCGAAACGCCAGCGCACAGCTCATAAAGGCAAATTCGGTCATGTATTGATAATAGGTGGAGATAGCGGCATGATCGGAGCAGCACGTTTAGCGGCTGAAGCGGCAGCACGAGTTGGAGCGGGATTAATCAGCGTAGCTACACGCTCCGCCCATGCAGCTTTGCTCAATCTCACCCGCCCAGAGATTATGAGTCATGGCGTAGAAACCTATGAAGACCTTAAGCCATTGATAGATAAAGCTAATGTTATAGCCATAGGTCCAGGATTAGGACAATCTACTTGGGCAGTTTCTCTATTGGAAGCAATTAAAGAAACTGAAAAACCTGTTATTGTCGATGCTGATGCCCTAAACTTACTGGCTAAAAATCCATTTAGATTTAAAAACAGCATCTTAACTCCACATATTGGAGAAGCCGCCCGCCTTTTAGAATCAACCACAATAGAAATACAAGCTGATCGATTTGCAAGCGTACGCGCCTTACAACGACGCTTTGGTGGCGTATGTACACTCAAAGGAGCAGGAACTTTAGTAGCTGATGAGAATGAACAGGTTGGAGTTTGTAATGCTGGCAACCCTGGTATGGCGACAGGAGGAATGGGCGATTTACTTACTGGCGTAATTGCAGGACTAGTAGCACAAGGACTAACTCCCATCGAAGCAACAAACCTCGGCGTATGCTTACACGCAAAAGCTGGGGATAAAGCGGCAGCAGATGGGGAACGCGGTTTATTAGCCAGCGACTTAATATCTTGGTTACGTCACTATGCAAATCCTTAAACCTCAACTTATTCGCAACGTCGCCGCAATGGCAGCATTCGGCGGCAAACTCGCTTGCGCTTGCCCAAGTGGTAGCATTTTACACCTAAACGGAGAATTAGGAGTAGGGAAAACGACCCTAGTAAGAGGCTTTTTACGCGCCTTGGGATACACAGGCAATGTTAAAAGTCCCACCTATACAATTGTAGAACCGTACCAAATTAACGCAGGCACCACTATTTACCATTTTGACTTCTATCGCTTAGGCGATCCAGAAGAACTCGACTACTTAGGCATACGCGACTATGTGGAACAGAATGCCATTTGCTTAATTGAATGGCCCGAAAAAGGCGGAGATTTTACCCCTCCCCCAGATGTACAAATTAAAATTAGCTACCGCGACACTGAGACTGAGAACCGCCTGTTAGAATTAAGAGCGAACACCAAGATTGGACAAATGATTATAAATCAATCCATAAAAACTGTCATGAACTGATTGATAAAACCAACCTAAATGGTTAAAACAGCCAGAACAAAGTGCAAAACGCCAAGAATAGCCACGAAACCAAGAATAATTAATAGTAGGACTACCTTTTTGAACACAACCATTTGCAGACGAGAAACAAACAATTTCATAAACCACACCAACTGGATTCATAAAAACATGCTGATGTTGTCCATTTATATAAATTTTATCTTGAGATAAAGTGATATGATGTCCACAAAATTTACAAATAATTTGCTCTTTTTTCTTTTCTGTATTTTCAAGCGTTTTTGTATTTTCCTGCGTTTTCGGCTGAATGTAAAATTTATTGGGAAATCTGTTTTTAAAACCAACAATAGTTTTCGATTTCGCTTTTAAAAACAATCTGTTGTTACTTATCATCGGTATAAACTTCCTCCTATCTAATTAATACCGTCGCCAAAATTCAGACCTCCGAGGTTTTCAAAACCTCGGAGGTCTTAGCATCTAGGTTAATTTCCAAGTCGCCAAAATTCAGACCTCCGAGGTTTTAAAAACCTCGGAGGTCTTAGTATCCAGGTTAATTTCCAAGTCGCCAAAATTCAGACCTC
>JALWSU010000381.1 GCA_026993485.1 Thiotrichaceae bacterium
TAGGGTAGGTAGCGTGCTACCCACCCTGAAAATACCATCGTCTGAACCTTGATTACAAAGGATTTTTAGGATTAAAAGGATTAACCCAAAATCCTGATAATCCTAAAAATCCTTTAAAATCAAGGTTCAGACAACTAATCAACTTGAACGACTTTAACATATTAAACTACAAGGATTACCTATAATTCGGCATTATCCCTTATTATAGCTAATCCCTGTAGTTCTTGATAAAAAAGGAAAAACAAATGTCCAATGATTTAGAAATCATCAAAAAATTAGAACAAACAATAGGTAAAAAATTACCAAAATTAGATAAAATTAACTTGTTTTCAGTAGGCTATGTGCAAAATGAGCATAATCAAATCACTGGATTAAGTTTATATAATTGTGGTTTAAAAGAGTTACCACCAGAAATCGGCAAGCTGCAAAACTTAACGAAGCTTCATTTATGGAAAAACCAACTAACCCAATTCCCCAAAGCACTTTTAAACTTAAATTTAGAAGTTAAGTGGGCGTGGCTTGTAAAAGTCAATCCGCAACTATTTGGAGTTTCAGTTGATATTAATGCACTGGTGAAGAAATTGTTGAAGAAATCTTAAGTTTATAGATTTTTAAAAGTTAAACCTCCGAGGTTTTCAAAACCTCAGCGATTAAACCTGCCAGGTTTTAAAAACCTGGCAGGTTTGTACTTAACTAAATCAGGTAACGCTATAAACCTCCGAGGTTTTTAAAACCTAAGCGACCTGCCAGGTTTTAAAAACCTGGCAGGTTTGTACTTAACTAAATCAGGTAACGCTATAAACCTCCGAGGTTTCCAAAACCTCGGAGGTTTTTTTTTGCGCTAAAACATGCGCCGCCCTGAAAAAAGTACAACGAATGTCAAACAACGAATAAAACCTTTTATAAATCATGAGCGATTTGGTTTTTATTCGTTGTCTTACATTCGTTGTACTCCATCCATTTATACACAAGGGCAACCACAAAGGATTGCCCCTACAAACAAACCGTATTATGTAGGGGCAATCCCTTGTGATTGCCCTTTTCACTCCCTAACAACCCGAAATCCCAACACATCTCCCCGAACTAAAATAAACCAAGCATCAACTCCACGAGCAGATACTTTCGCCATTTTCGGGCTATCATGCCAAGCACCACCACGAAATGTCCTTTCTTCTGAACTATTCTCATCTAAGCATCGTTGTTCCGCACCATTATATTTTTCCTCATATTTAGAGCAAGTCCATTCCCAAACATTGCCCACAGTATCATATAAACCAAATGGATTCGGTTCAAAAGAACCTACAGGGGCAGTTTGTTTACCATCCCATTTACTACCACAACCGCGACAATTTGCCCGATTAACACCAATTTTATTACCCCACCAATAATCAGTAGTCGTACCAGCCCTAGCTGCATATTCCCATTCCGCCTCAGTTGGTAAACGATAATGCTCCCCTGTTACTTGACTTAACCAATCCACATAAGCATTAGCATCTTCCCAATCAACATTCATTACTGGACGATTGCCACGCCCCCAACCATTATCTGAAGGCTTTTCTCTCCCCGTAGCTTCCGCAAAATAGTCATATTGATCAAAAGTAATTTCATGACTACTAATCGCAAAACTCTTGACTGTCACCTGATAATTAGTTGCCATTTGAAACTCTCCTGCTGGAATCCTCAGCATTTCAATTTTTGGTAGTTCTCGATTAGGCAATATCGGCGGCAAGTTAATCGCCCATTTATGTTTATCCTCTATCAAAAGTCCCTCGACTTTTAACCGTTCCCCATCTTTCTTAACTTTAATAAACAATGGCTTAGTCCTACCATGTTCCCAAACTGCTTCAGCATCAGCAGGCGCAAGCTTAACAATTGTTCCATATTCAGGCAGTATCCCAAAAATCTTTTTTACCCAAGGAGCTTGCCAATTCAGATTTACAGATAAGCGTTTACGATCAGCATCATAATTCAAAAGATGAACAATCCCAACCTGATAACGTCGATCACGACTTGCTACAGCCTGATTAAACTGATCCAATAACCGCTGACGGCGAGCTTGAAATTGTTTCGTATCTTCAAACATTTCGCGTCTCGGACGAAAAATAGCCGTAAAATTCATCGGATCATCTTCATCTGGCAACGGAGCATCTATTTTGGCTTCTGGGTTATTTATAATAACTAGGGATGACAATTCTTTAGGTGATTGCTGTCTCAATTTACTCTTACTCTGTTGAGCTTTTAATTTAGCATATTGCTGTTCCAACTCTTGAATTTTGTCCTTTGCCTCTTGCAGTTCCAATTCAGTACGTTGCAATCTAAAACCATTGCTGTTATCCCCACATTGTCTAAAACAAAACTTGCCTGTCATCGCGCTAGATTCCCAAGGCACTTGTTGCACTTTTTGCATCTTGGTTGCCTCCATGACTTGATAACGCACCGCCATTAATAAATCGGTTACAGCCCATTGAGGTTTATCTCGTAAAGCGGCTAACCAATATTTGGTATAAAGACTATTGCGTTCTTCTGGAAAATTATTCTGTTTCTTGGGCGCATTTGCAAAAGCAATTAATGTACCTCTCGAAGCTGGTAAAGCTGCGATTGATGGTGTCTCAAGAATCATAATATTAAGCTGATTCCTAGCTTGCTCAAATTGTGTTAGTACTTGATTTATAGAAAAATTATTATCTGCATTGCCATCAATTGGTACTAGGTAATTCTCACCTTGATTTTGTGTCGCATATCCAGAAAAATAAAATAAACCAGCTCCTCCTTGATAAAGTAGCTTAGCACCAAATTTCAGCACCGATATTTTCATATCTTCTTGGTTTAAATTTAATTTCAGTATTACTTCATAGCCTAAATTTTTCAGCTCACTTGCCATATCTTTGGCATCGTTTAAAGGATGAATCAATTTAGGCTGATGTTGATAATTGGCATTACCAATGACTAAGGCTAGACGTTTTGAGGGAGTATATAATCGGAGAGTTTTAATCTCACCTTGTCCAAACTTAAATATCCATAAACTAATAATCACTAAAAATAGACTAATAACAAAAATTATTAAACGGGGCATAATTAAATTATCCTTTTTTTTGTTAAACTAGCTCAATAATACTATAGTATTTCAGAAAAATCATTTTAGGCTAAACCTACGAGGTTTTCAAAACCTCAGAGGTTTGGTTTTTGCGTAGCTAAACCTACGAGGTTTTCAAAACCTCGGAGGTTTGGTTTTTGCGTAGCTAAACCTACGAGGTTTTCAAAACCTCAGAGGTTTGGTTTTTACGTAGCTAAACCTCCGAGGTTTTCAAAACCTCGGAGGTTTGGTTTTTGCGTAGCTAAACCTCCGAGGCTTTCAAAACCTCGGAGGTTTGGTTTTTGCGTAGCTAAA
>JALWSU010000382.1 GCA_026993485.1 Thiotrichaceae bacterium
GAAAAAACCTGACAGGTTTTTAAAACCTGTCAGGTTTGGCTTAATTTAATGGCAGTGGGATTGCCCCTTATGAAAAAAACCATCTTGCTTTTTAAGTATATTTTGTCTACATTGCATATTTCTTTAAATCAAAGCTAGACAATTAACCATGTACAAATTTTTTACTATCTTAATATTTACTATTTTATTCAGTTCCTGCGCTACTCTCAATCTCAATTCTATGATAAAACCTGAACCACCACAAATCAGTGTCAAGTATTTAGAAATGATTAAATCAGGTTGGCCAAAACAACATTTTAAGCTGAGATTGCATGTCAAAAATCCTAATGCTTTCCCACTATATTTTGCGAATTTGAACTTTAAGCTCTATCTTAATCAGAAACAGTTCACCACTAGCGAAAGTAATCCAGATACTACACTGCCGGCTTTTGGGCAACAGTGTTTAACAATTAATATTGTTAGTAACATAATGGATATTCTTGATGGCTGGAAAGACTGGAAAAAGGCCATCAAGCAACGTCAATTAAACTATCGGATTGTAGGTAATGTTACTATTTTAAAAGGAACGCCTGCAATTCCTTTTGAACATCGAGGCGAAGTACCTATAAAAGGACCAAAAAAATGAGCAGATTAAACTGTCCTTTTTGTCAGATTGAGGAGCAACAGATTATTTTTCAGAATGAGCTAGTCATAAGTTTTAGAGATGGCTTTCCAATTTCACCCAGACATACTTTAATTATTCCCAAACGCCATATTGCCTCATTCTTTGAACTGACAGCTCAGGAGCATCAAGCTTTATTTGAGGCTTTGCATATTCTTAAAACCGAAATAGATCAGGAATTTACACCAGATGGTTATAATATTGGTATCAATGACGGTTTAGCAGCGGGGCAAACTGTTATGCACTTGCATGTTCATTTAATCCCACGTTATAAAGGAGATTGTACTGATCCTCGCGGTGGGGTGCGCTGGATTTTTCCAGAAAAAGCGGCTTATTGGTTATAAACATCTCTCCCTCCCCACTGGGCAACCACAAGGGATTGCCCCTACAAACAATGATGTAGGGGCAATCCCTTGTGGTTGCCCTTATGTATAAGAGATTGGCGGGGGCTAGGGGGAGGGAGAAAACCTAAAAACAAAGGAAATTTTTTATGTCATTGGAAAGTTTTGGCGAAGAACAAATTTACAATTTTGAGCGTGTTGGCAGTTTTGGTCGTTTTTATAGCGGAGAATCGTTTCCGATTGAATATATTATGACCAGTTTTTCAGCAGCCGAATTATCTGAACTCACCTTTGCTAGAGATATTCGCCCAGATGAAATTGACTTTGAACTGTTAATGCAGCGCGATATTGATGAAGAACGGGTACGTATTGAAATGGCACCTTATTTAAATCCCAGCGCTGATAAGTTTACATTAGCCGAAATCCGTTCCAGAGCCGTTTTTTTCCCGCCCCTACTAGCCGCCATTGTGCCAACCAAAGGCAAAGCAATGGAGACATATTATACTGATGAACAATGTTATCTGGCTGAAAATAATACCAATAATAAAGAACAAGTTATCAGAGAATGGCCTGGCTTATTTAAATTAACCTATTTTTCCAGCAATCGCCCCCATGCTTACCAACTTGAAATGACAACTAAAAAGGATTCTACAATTGGGGTACAGCGTGAACCAGTTAAACTTGATATTCGTATAGCAAAAGGTAATCAATATGGTGCCAAACTTGTTATTATTGATGGGCAACATCGTTTATTTACATTAAAACAAGTTTATGAAAAAAATCCCAATTTACTTGAAAATTTAGGCGTACCCGTTTGTATTCTATTTGCACCCAATGCCACTGCCCAAAAAAATCAAGAATACAATCCCTATAGAGTACCCACTGTACCAGAAGTGTTTCGGCATTTATTTGTAGATGTTAATAATACTGCGAAACAAGTCGGTGGGCATTTCAATATTTTATTATCTGATGACAGTATTGGGAGCATCGTTTGTCGTAAATTTTGTCATCATATACTTAATAAACTAGGTACTGAAGGATTAGCCGTACTGGAGTGGAATACCAAAACCAAGAGCGATGCTGCAAAAATAATGCGCTCTTATTCTATTACCAGTATCGGTATTATTGATAAAGCTTTAGAAACTAGCATTGGCAATCGAAAATTACTACTTAAATATATTTTAAAATTAGATGAAGTGAATAACGCCCTTTACCCAAATGGCGATGAGCAGGAAGAAACTATCCTTGATTATCCGATTGTGCAATGGAATAAATTTTCTCTAAGCCAGAAAAATATCCTTGAAGCACAAGTAATAAAATACCTAATTCCCTGCCTGGAGCTGATTTTTTTCAACACCCAAGAATTTGCTACTAGCTTTGAGATTTTTCGTAATGAATTAAATAAGTTAAAAGAACTTGCGGATAGCGATGAACTAGATGCCTTAGATGCACGGCAAGCACTAAATCAAATTCTTGATTATATGCCAATTGGAGAGGGCAAGAATTTTGAAAGTGCGCGTTTGATTTACCGTAATTTTGAATTAAAAATAAAAAAAGAAAAAGAAGAGCATATCATCCAATATGGACTATTTCAAAAAGCACTATTTGATGCTTGGGCGCAAATATTAGATATTGGGCGTACTTATGTCGAAGACCCCCGCGAAGTAACCAAAGGCTTTGTAAAATTATTAGATTTAGCACTAGCTGAAGGCGGGCAATTTTTTGTATTTGAGCAATTATACATGCAACATACGGTTTTTAATGGTACTAAAATCATAGTTCGGCAAGAAACGCGAAAAATTTTAGCGCAATTACTAATGGCACATTTAGCCAATCCATTCAATACCAAACAGGTTTGTAGCGAAATGGGAGTAGCAGACAATACTTTTCAAAAATTACTCAAAAAGCTGCATGAAAAAGGAGTAGCTGCACAAAGGGAATTTCCCAAATACTATGAACTCGCCCGTAAAAAAACTTTTAAGGCTAATTATAGGGTTTATTTATCCATTGATGGCAAAGAACGGCAAGAATTAGCCGAAGCCGAAGAAGAGCAAAAAATTCAGCGTCGAGAAGTAAAAGAAGGCAAACGAGCCAAAACTGAAGTATCAGATAGATTTGATCGGCTAGTTAATAAACATGTCAAATCAGATGTTGATTTAGCGATAAAAGCACTAGAAAATAGCTTATTTGATAATGATGCGGTGATTTTAGAACGAGCGGGTAGATATAGGGTTTAAACCAAAAGGGCAACCGATTGCCCCTACAAATTCTTTTTTTCGTTCCCACGCTCCAGCGCATGGCAACCACAAGGGATTGCCCCTACACAAGGGCAACCACAAGGGATTGCCCCTACACAAGGGCAACCACAAGGGATTGCCCCTACAG
>JALWSU010000383.1 GCA_026993485.1 Thiotrichaceae bacterium
TTGTAAAATCAACAGGCACAAAATCATAGATATATAGGAAGCCTAAATAAGTTTAAAGTTAGACCTCCGAGGTTTTCAAAACCTCGGAGGTCTTGGCATTCCTCGCTCCCACGCTCCAGCGTGGGAGTGTATATATCGACGCTCTAGCATCGAGTCAATGAATAAATACGCGACGCTGGAGCGTCGCTATATGCGTTCCCACGCTGGAGCGTGGGAACGAGAAAAACGAGAAAAACCTGACAGGTTTTAAAAACCTGTCAGGTTTAGACAATTAATCTCGCACAACCTCCAAAACTACTGGTTTGCTATTCCTAAACACTGTTGATATTGGGCAACTAATTATTCTTATTGGATTTGCTATCCCAAAAAAGTAGTTTCAGGCACACCAAAAAATTTGGCAAAGCCTTTGATTTGTTCTACTGTCATTGTGCGTTTTTCAGTTAAAATTTCAGAAATTATATTTTCTGATGCAATTTCAGATAAATCCTTTGGTTCAATCCCACGCTCTTGCAGAAAAAAGGCCAAAGCTTCACTGGGTTTAACACTTGGAATTTCCAGATGTTTTTGTTCATATTCATACACTCTATCTGTAATTAGATAAGCAAATAATGCGGGTAAATCTTCTTCGGTTTTGGCATAACTAAATAATTCATCTAATATTTTCATCCGATCTTCTAATTCTAGAACTGATGTAATCGGGTTATAACAAGCCTGTAATAATTGTGTTAAATCTTCAGTTATGGGTTCAAATTGCAAAAATATTTTTGCAAAATCATTGTGAAATGTAGTGTTTGTTTTGTGTAAGTTCATGATGAATTGTCTCTATTTAACCAGTTTTTTCCACCATTTGTCATATTCGGCATGAGAATAAACTGCTTTGATAAAAAAACAATGGGCTTTGGGACTTGCCCATACAACAATACGACATTGGTTTTTATGGACATCAAAAATGTATATATCTAATGGACCTTTTTTACTTTCTGGCTTCAGTTTGTTTGCTGGTACACGGTCAACCCGCTGGTATTTTTCCAGACATTTCTAATTTGCGTAGAGGATTCAAAATGAATACTTTTATTGTTAAACGTATCTAACCAAAATTTTAGTCCTATTTTCCATTGAGGATAGGTGAGCATTGCTTCTGTAATGCGTTTTGCTGTAATTATTCGCATAAATTATCAAAAAGATTAAATATTTTCATTTTAAATCTAAGGTTTCTTTAAACATACTATCAGTGACAAGAAAGCGTTGCATTTCATCAGCTAATCGAATATCCTCAACCGTTCTTACTACCTTTTCACGAATGAAATCAACAATTTTAGAGAAGCTTTTGGAGCGTACACTTTTATAGTAGAACTGTGCATAGCGATGTGGTTCATTTAAGAAAAAAGGACTACTAAAAACGGAGGGACAAAGAATTTTAATGCGATATGCTTGAGTTTCACGATCTCGCCCTTTGAATATCCTTGTAAGGGATTTGAGTGAGGTTGTGGCATAATGTGAAGAAATTTCCACCGATTCAAGATAATGTGATTTGTCGATGCTACTATTCTCTTCTTCATAGTGTTTTATCCGAACATTTGAATCAGAGTTATCAAATTTACCACTAATATCAATTTCTGGTGGTATCTGCTCAAGAAACCATTCGGGATTTATCTGATCTTCAGCCATTTTTCCGCGCCGTCGAATCACTTCAAGCAAACCTGAAAAATCATTTTGACGACAAAGCAAATAAACGGCTTCAAGTAATGTGGTTTTTCCAGAATTGTTAATGCCAGTAAAAATATTGATGCGAGATAGCTTTGAAATTTTCAGGTTCTGCAATCGCTTATAGTTAGAAACCAACAGTTCAGAAAAATGAGCCTCAATGTGGTTATGAAACACAGTTTGAGGTTCCACACCCACAAGATTAGATGCTTTTGCTCGGTTTATAATGCCCTGAAGACGACCAAGAGCGGATTCAATTTCAGGCAAAATCTCTCCCAGAATCACCATTTTTCCTAATGTATCAATTTCATTGTTGATTGATTTTATAGCATTTTGTTGATGTTCACGGAAAATTTGGTTGCTAGAATTGTCTGTTGCCATTTTTTGTCCTCGTTTTTAATCACGCGGCGTTGTTCAAACTCCGCAAAAACCGATCAATTTATCTACAATGATTGATCGCTTCAAAATGTTCAATTTTCAAGACAAAAGTTTCAAAAAAAATTTAAATACCAATGAATCCAAGCATAAAATCAACAATAATTTTACCAAGACTAATTTATGTAGTAAAATCGTGTTGTTCATTTTATGAAAGACTTTCACAAACGAGGATAATTGATGTCTAATTTTATAAAAATCCATTTAAATGATTGCATTATTCAATCAGAACTGGTTTTCCCAAATAGGTGAATTTCAGCGAATTAAAAGAGAACTAACTGAGTAATGGCTGTTTACTAATTTTGATTGGCTAATCCAATTACTCATTATAATTGTTCCTCCCACGCTGGAGCGCACTGCCATTAAGTTAAGACAAACCTGCCAGGTTTTAAAAACCTGGCAGGTTTTTTGCCGTTAGAATTTCAAAGACCTCCGAGGTTTTCAAAACCTCGGAGGTCTGATTTTAAGGCTTAACTTAATGGCAGTGACGCTGGAGCGTGGAAACGAGAAAAACCAAAACCGCTGGCTTACTATTCCCAAACACTTCAAAAATTTTGCTCAAAGTGATGCTTGGGACGATTTCTTCACGACTACCTGTAGTCACTTTTATATGATTTGAAGTGAGAGCTGGATTGTATCCAATAGCAATCAATACATCTACGTTGATTAAAGTTATTGTTGCTCCAGTATCAAGTGCTAATCTCAAGATTGCATTATTGCCTGATGGTGCGGTTATTTCAACTGGAACTATGATTAGTCCTTGCTGAGAATCGAATGTCAAACTCATATTAGAATCGCCGCATCTTTGGAAATTTTCCCAGTATAAAGTCTCGCAAATCGTTTCGGATACTTGGTTGCTGCCATGCTATAAACTTCATCACGATCTTTGCTATGAAAAACTACCTTACCACCTTGCACTTCTAAGGCTTCGTTAGTTTTTGGATTTTCAAGCAGTATCCATTCGGATCGGAATTGCTTTTCGATTTCTGAAATCGTCAAGATTTTGTCCATATTTTCACCTTATTTTATTGTCAGAACCTTGATTTTAAGGATTTTAAGGATTTTGAGGATTAAATAAAAAAATCATGTAAATCCTTTAAATCCTTTTTAATCAAGGTTCAGACAATTAATCCCCCACAACCAAAACCGCTGGCTTACTATTCCCAAACACATCAGGTTCATACATTTCTTCTGCATGTGTTGCCATTACTCCAAATTTTCCAGGAGCTATGGCTTGGGCTACATAAGATAGATGATAATTCCCTGCACTTAAATAGTCTGAATAGAAAATTGCTGATTTATGGCGTAGTTCTTTATGATAGAAGTTCCATTCTTCCTTGCTGTCTTCGTTCGCATCTACTTCTGAACTGGTGGCTAGTTCACGATTTACTGGTTCTAAGCCGCCCGGTACGGGATCATCTACTACTACAAAGTAGCGGGGGGCTGGAATCGAAACATATAAATCTACTTTCACTAGTTCGCCAGTTTTGATTTGCATGGGACTTTGTAATAATTCCCATTTTTGGTTGCGTTTTACATGATATTCACGCTTTACCTCTATTCCAGAATTTACCGCTGTGGCTGTTTCTGCCTTTTCTGAATATGCTAAGCGCAGTGTATAGTAGAGTCTTCCATCTCCTTGGCGTTCGATTTTGACTTTAGCTTTTTTGCCGACATCATCAACAGTCATTTTATGTGTAAATGTGACTGGCGGATTTTTTACGTCGTCAAAGGCAGTTTCGCCCAGTTTTTCCGTATCTAGCCAAGTTCTTACTGCCATAAATGGTGCTTCAGTTTCGTAAACGCGGGCATAGTCTATTAGGGCGTTCATGCAGAACATATTTTCTTGGGTGTTTTCCCAATGTCCTCTATTTTTCCGCGTTTGGGTGATGTTTCGTACTAATTTAAACGCTATATCGTCGCTGGTTTCTCCCATTTTTGTTAAGCTACTCAGGATTGAGCATTGGGTTCGCAGTGAAGATGAAAGAATATGTTTATAGCCTGTATCTAGGTTTTCTACGAATGATATTCTCCCCGAAGTTTGATCCGCGTGTGCCAGTATTTGGTTTTTTACTCTTTCTCGGATTTGTTGCGTTCCTGGTACTTCTAAAGCTGCGGCTAGGAACTGTGATTTGCCGAATAAGTCCATTTCTGGTACATGCCTTTTATAGCGGCGGATGTCTTCAATTGTCAATTTGCCTTGTTTCGCTAAAGCTGCTAGGGCTACGGCGCGTACTGTCGATGCCATGCCTTTGTCATAAAAATCTGGCATTACGTCTTTTCTTAGCAGTTTCAGTAAGTAATCTTGCAGTTTAGTTTCTACCATTTCGGGAATTTTATAGCCACTATCGCGTAACCAGTTGAATGCTAAAGCAGTATATGCACTTAAATAGGGGCTTACATATTCGTCTTTGGCTATGAAGTATGCCATGCCGCCATTGGGTGCTTGATATTCTTTGGCTAGTTCAATGGTTTTTTCGGGTAGCGTTTGGCTGTCTTTCCATGTCAATTTATCGTCAATATATGCTCGCAAGTTGTTGAAATGTGATGCCATTGTAGCTTTACTGAGTTTTTGTTCCCAGCAAGCATATGGGTAATCGCGCATGTATTCAAATGCGCCCTCTATGCCTCCGATTACGCTTGGTGAGGCGATTACGCTTAAGCCGCCGACATCGGTATAAATGTCTGTCGGGAACTGGAGCGATTCGGTTACAGCTTTAGCCGTTGTTGTGCCGTAGGTGGCTACGGTTGTTGAGGCGCGGCGTGGATAAATGCTTAGAGTTTTGCTTACGCTGTCTTGTTCTTTGGCGGAACTTGCGGTTGCGCTAAAGGTAATTTTACCCGTGCCTGTGGTTGTTACTGCTAACCATTGTTTATAACGCTTATATGGTTCGGCTTTTAGGGTGGTTTTTAGTACTCCATTTGGTAAGGTTATGGCACCTTTTGCATTTAAAGTTATTTGTAAATCTTGTACTTTGTCGGTGCGGTTAATTATGGTGAATCCAGCTTTGAATTTGTCACCGTTTAGTACTTGGTTAGGCAAAATTGGGCGAATTTCTATCGGTTGATTGACTTTGAAATTGGCATCTCCTAAGCCCATTAAGTCTGTTGGTGTTACTGCCATAACTAGTACTCGCCAACCAGTTAAGTTGTCTGGAACTTTAAATTTTATCTGGGCTTTTCCAGTTTTATCAGTTCTAATCGCTGGATTCCAATAGCTTACAAATTTAAACAGGGAGCGCATACTTAGGCTGGCTCCGCCATCACCTCCTGCATTTGCGCCTTTTTTCTCAAATTTTTGTCGTCCGACTAGGCGCATTAGGAGGCTGTAATTTGCCATGTCTAAGTCGTCTAGCTTATAGAAGCCTTTATAGGGATCAAATGTGTTTCGTCCTCGTTTGAGTAAGTCAAAAACTGATTCGTCTAGCACTGTTACAGCTAATTCTATCGGTTCTTGAGTTTCTCCATTGCGCGGTTTAGCGTGTAAGTCAATTGTGACTGGTTCGCGTGGACGATAAACTGCTTTGTCGGTTTTTATGTCCACTAGCAGTTCTTTATATGGGTCTTTGACATTGGTTTGAATGTAACCCATGCGGAATGCTGGTTTGCCTAAATCGACTTGATTTTTACCCAGCGGTTTGGCTACTCGCGGTGACATAACGGTTACAGATACAAAGAAGCCTGGAACATAGTCTGGTTTTACTGGTATTTCTATTAGTTCCATGTTGCTTTTTAAGGTTTGTACCCAGCTTTTAATGGTGCCAAAGCGTTCAATTGTGATTAAAGCTTGTGCGCCCGGGTAGGGGTTTTTTACTAAATAGCGAGCGATTTCGCCGACTTTGTAGCTGTTTTGTTCTGGGACAATTTCTAAGGTGTTTCCGGGTGCGGTTTCCCATAAAACGTAGTCCTTGCCGACTGCCCATTGTTGCAATGTGGTTGTGTGTGGGCGATTTTTGGTGTCTTTAATTGTGGCTATGAATTTGTAGCTGCCAGCTTTGGGAGGTGTAAATGTACATGTTGTGGCAGTTAGTTCAGATTTGCTTTGACAATTGCCGACTGTTATCCATTTGTGTTCATAATGAGTTAAATAGGCATTACCTGCGCCTTTGACACGCGAAGCTTTGGTAATTAGTTGTTGGATTTCTACTTGAATATCAGTACCTGCTACTGGTTTACCATATTCATCAATTACTAAAAGTTTTACTTTGGCTGCTTTGCCAGCAGTAAGTAACCAGCTAGTTTCTTTGAGTCCAACATAGCGATCTCTTCCTACATAACGTGCTGTAGCACTATTAGCAATGTCTTTACCGCGATCATCGCGCACTGCGCTTTCAACGGTTAATTTACCATATAAAATTTGCGATTCTGATAAGTTGAACGAAGTTTGTAATTCTCCCTTGTTATTAACTTGTTTATCTTCAACGCTGTACACAGTTTCATCATAAACATTACCAAGATTGACATCAAATTCAAAGCCTTTGGCTTCAGGATGAGTAGGGAATAAGTATTCAGGTTTTAAAATGGCATTTATCTTAGTTGGTGCATTTACATAGGGACCACCTGCATGTAAAGTCGCCGTTGTATCAATAACTACCTTATCGCCAGCATGGAATAATTCGCCATTGAGTTGCGTGCGTACCCGAAATGGAGAGGGGGTAAAGTCACTAACTAAGACGCGCAAGGGTTTCCAATTACTATGTTGCTTGAATTTAGCGGTTAATCTAAAGTCATACCAGCCAACGGGAGCATTTTTGGCGATAGTAAATTCTCCATGATAGCTGCCAAATTCGGAGAGGCTAAAATCTTTAACTTCATGAACTACGTTACCCATTGGATTAATAACTTTTAAGGTATAACCCGATTTTGGCGCAGCTACAAAACGTTCATTACTTTGATCGCGGACAAAAATTTTATATTGCACTGTATCGCCGACTTTATATACACCTTGTGCAGTGGTTCCCCAAGTGTGAATATGACCATATTTTTCGCGCCTGTCAGTATAAAAATCGTATTTGGACATTGAAACGCGAAAGTCGGAATCAAGAGGTAATAGGGCAACATCTTCACCTTTTTGCGAACGAATAAAGAAACGTGCATCTTTTTGATAGTTTCCATAAACATAGGCATGTTGTAAATGCGGATCAAGAGTTTTCGCACCAGGGAGGCGAGCTATACCATTTTTATCAGTAACCGCCTCTGCTAAAGTTTCAGGAGTAGCACCATCAGGCATATAATTATCTAAATAGATTGAAACCTTTACCCCACTAACAGGATTACCCGTTGCAAAGTCCATAACCCAAACTAAGGTATTATGATGTCCGACTTTGGCTTGAACATAAAACGGGGTTACTTGGCTGAAAAACCAATTATAATTAGACGCATATTGATTATTGACATCGGGTTTAGTTCTAAAATAGCCTTGCACAATACCTGTAGGTTTGCCAATTAAATCACGAATTCCTAGTGGTATTTTATAACTAATGTCTTGTACTTTAGGTAAGGAAACAATTTTACGTTTTTGAGTTGTCCAACCGTTAGCAGTTAGTAAATTATAATGAAAAGAGATTTTTCTTAAATTGGTAACAAAAAGTGGCACTTCACTATCAACGCCTTTTTCTAATACCGAAATTGCGCGGCTAAAATTATGATCTGGCGGACGATGATCGGTTTTAAAACTAAGATAAACTGGTTTGGGTAATGAACGCCCAAATTCATCTTGGAACATTTGAGGACTAATAATAGCTAACTTGTAATCATGATAAGCTTTTAAAAAATCTGGTAACCAAACTTGATAAGTTTGTCCTTTTCTATGAGCATAATTTAGTGCGGAACTGCTTGATGTAGTTCTCCAAGTTACACTTGGCTGTACAAACAGATTTTTTTGTGCAACTGCATCAATAACTGGACTGGAGAATTCTAAAATAACGCTTTGCAAGGGATTACAACGCCGCCAGTCATGAGAACGAATTGAGATGAGTTTATCATTTAAAGTTCGGCACTTTGCGCCAAGAAATTTAAATTTTGGAAAAGTGTGGAATGAGAGAATATTGCGTTGTTCAATACCTTGCTCAGTGCCTACCAGAGATTGAATTCCACTTTCTACTTTAAGTATTATTCTACTATCCAAAGGCAATAATTCTTGAGGTGAGATAATATAAGCAGTATATTGATCATAGTAACTATCATATAATTCAGCTCTTACTGGCACACGTTGCCAATCAGGCGTTAGCATAAATAAATGCTTTTCTACCGAGGCTTTACTAACTGGCTGATTAAAACTTACCTGAATTTTAGGCATACCCGGCGCACGCCAAGTTTTAAACGAGGTATAAGTAACCGCTGGGCGTTTAGTTACAAATTGATGATAATAAACATTTTCTAAAGTTTTACCATCTTCAGTCATAATCCCAGGCGCGACTAAAATTTTATAGCGCGTAGCAGGCTCCAACTTATCATTCCAACCCAATTGACAGGCTAAACTAGTTGTATTAAGCCAACGCCATTGACAGTTCAAAGCTGGGGTGATATTAATAGGAATATCAGCAGCTTGACGCTCCATCTTTCCTAAAGGCACAACCGCCCTATCAAAGGTAAAAACGATTTGTCGGGCAGTAGGGGCATTATTACCACTTGGGGTAATTCTTAATATTTTCAGATAATTATCATTTTTATACCAATCTCCTGCCCTTGCTGGCGTTAAACCAGTTAGCGTAGAGACTAAAAACAATAATAATATCAATAAAGACTTTTTTATCATGGTTAGTTTGTTCCCTATCAAATTGTTCTCGTTCCCACGCTCCAACTTCACTACCATTAAGTTAAGCCTTAAAATCAGACCTCCGAGGTTTTTAAAACCTCGGAGGTCTTTGAATGAAACACCAGCTTGGAAACGAGAAAAAAAAATAAATAGCTTTATTATTATGCACTTTTTGAATAATAAAATTAAGCTTAATTGCAAATAGAGTATTTATGATACAAAATAATTATAGAATACTTTTTTCAATTACAAGGAAATTATTATGCAAATAACCAAAATTATTTTAGCTATTTCTCTGATCAGCTTGATTTTTATGTTTGGTGCTTGTACCCAAAGTCGATCATCAAAAGTATATACAGAAGATCAAGCCCTACAAGGTGAAGATGTAGAATCGGGTGTTGTAGAAAATGTTGAAAAAGTCACTTTGAGGAAAGATGGTACTATTGTTGGTACTGTTGGTGGCTCAGTAATTGGTGGTATTGCTGGTAGTACCATTGGTGGTGGTAAAGGTAAAACTATTGCTACAACAGCAGGTGTTATTATCGGTGGATTGTTGGGGTCTTGGTTAGAAACCGCTGTTACAGATAGAGATGCTTTAAAACTGGTTGTTAGATTGGATAGTGGCGAAAAATTGGCAATTGTACAAGAAGCTGATGTCCCTTTTAAACCAGGTGAGCGTGTGAATGTCTTGACTAGTCGTAAAGACTATACCAAACGAGTCTCAAAAATCAGGGCGCATATTCAGTAATAAACAATTTAATTTCGGTTGTTATAGTACGCAAAAATATTTATTTTTGGTTGGAGTCCAAAGCTTTAGCTTTGGACTCCAATTTATCTTCTAATTCTGCCTGACTATTTTTTTTCTGGTTTCCACGCGCCGCCAGCGTCTCATGTTTAGCTACACTTACTTTGTTTCGTTTCGTTGCGACATTAAACTGGCAATATTCCAAATTGTGAACCTTTGAAGTTATAGTTCAAACATTAAAGGTGTTGCAAAATAAAACCAATCTTATGGTTTCCATTGTCTGAACCTTGATTACAAAGGATTATAAGGATTGTAAGGATTGTTTAATCAATTGCTTCTAACTACCATCCTGTAAATCCTTTAAATCCCTGAAAATCAAGGTTCAGACAATGGGTGCAAATTATTTGGCAACAGCTCTATTCTTTTATGTAGTAAAATTAAACCCAATAATATTTGATTACACAATTATTGAGGTTTTTTTATGCAACAAAGTACAATTTTTGATCTGGATTTAATCCGCCGCTACGATAAAGCGGGTCCCCGTTACACTTCTTATCCTACTGCTGTACAATTTCACGATGGTTTTAATGAAGCTACTTATCATGAATATGCTGTTAATAGTAATACTCTGCCGTTGAAACCTTTGTCACTGTATGTACATATTCCGTTTTGTGATACAGTGTGTTTTTATTGTGCCTGTAACAAGGTAGTGACTAAGGATCGGAGTAAGGCTGCACCTTATTTGGCGCGTTTGCAGCAAGAGATGAGATTGCAAAGTGCCTTGTTTAATCCTGAGCGTCCAGTTACGCAATTGCATTGGGGTGGGGGTACGCCGACTTTTTTGAGTCATGCTGAAATGCGTGAATTGATGGAGGGGATTAGAAAAAATTTCAAGTTATTTGATGATGATAGTGGTGAGTATTCGATTGAAATTGATCCGCGTGAAATGCAGGCTGATACAGTGGCTTTGTTGCGGGAGTTGGGTTTTAATCGGATGAGTTTGGGGGTGCAGGATTTTGATCCTAAAGTACAAAAGGCGGTTAATCGCATCCAATCTGAGGAGCAAACTTTTAGAGTTTTGGAAAATGCTCATTCTAAGGGTTTTAAGTCGGTGAGTTTGGATTTGATTTATGGTTTGCCATTTCAAAGTGTGGAATCTTTTGCTGCTACTTTAGAGAAAATCCTTGCGATAAAGCCTGAGCGTTTGTCGGTGTTTAATTACGCACATTTGCCGACTTTGTTTAAACCGCAACGGCGGATTAATCAGGCTGATTTGCCTAGCCCTGCGGAAAAATTGGAGATTTTACAAAATACGATTAATCGTTTGATTGAAGCTGGTTATGTTTATATAGGTATGGATCATTTTGCTTTGCCTGATGATGAGTTGGCATTGGCTCAGCGTAATGGGACTTTATATCGTAATTTTCAGGGTTATTCGACTCATGCAGATTGTGATTTAATTGGTTTAGGTATTACTTCGATTGGTAAAGTGGGCGATAGCTATAGCCAAAATGTGAAAACGCTGGATGAGTACTATACTTTAATTGATGGCGGACATTTGCCAGTGTTTCGCGGAGTGGGATTGAGTGCTGATGATAAATTGCGTCGGGCAGTTATTACCCAGTTAATTTGTCATTTTAATTTGGAATTTTCGCAAATAGAAACAGAATATAATATTGATTTTAATCAGTATTTTTCCTTAGAACTCGCCGAATTAGAGAAAATGCAGGCGGATGGTTTGCTTGTATATAATGATAAACGGATTGAGATATTGCCTGCGGGTAAGTTGTTGGTGCGTAATATTTGTATGATTTTTGATGCTTATTTGCGCGAGAATAAGGAGCAACGATTTTCAAAGGTGATTTAAATGTCAATTTTCAAAACAAATGTTGATACCGAAATTGAGGCGCAAGTAGCAGCAGTGCCGCAACAAGTAATAGTTCAGCAAAGACGTGGTTGTTTGGGACGGATATTTTCGTCTTTGATTTGGATGTTTATTTTTGTGACGCTGGTGTTTTTTGCCTTGATGTTTGGGCGGCAATGGTATGATAGTATTTTAGCGCATTTGGACTATAACAAATCGGTACATCCTGACGGTTCGCTGGTGGAAACTGGCGTACATTCTGAAGTTCGCCCGACTGTTACATTAGTTTATAAAACTAAAAATGGTAAAAAAGTACGAGTTATTGCCGATGCCCAAGACTATTCGGAATTTGTTAATCAGCAAGTAGCTGTTTTAGAAGAAAAAAGACATTTGTTACTTGTTAATACGGATAAGCGATTAGATGCAGGTTTAACGGGTATTTTTGACAAAATGCGTGGGCGTGTTGAACGCTTTGCTGATTGGTATTTTGCTTATACGACAACCTATAAAATTTTGTGGGAAGCGACTACGTCTGCAACTAAGCATGCGTTTAGTGCAGAGGCAAATAGTTTATCAGATGCGGTATCGTATGATGTCGAAAAGTATTTGCACGGTTATTATAAAGATATTGTGTTGCGCCCTGAAATAACAGATCCACAATTGCAAACTACTTATCGCTCAACATTGCAGGCTGCTCATGCTGATTATGTAACGGTTTTGTCAAAGATGCGGGCTGATTTTCAGGTATTTGTGTCAAAATATACAACTCATCTGGAGCAACCTGCTGCTAAGAATACGCTCTTAAAGCTTGATTGGGAAAGTCAATTTAATAAGTTCAATGTGGCGAATTATGAAAAAGGTCCCAAGGGAGCGGCAGTTGGTGTAGTTTTAGCTCTTGGCGGTGCTACTATAGGTAAACTGGTGGCAGGAGCGGCTGGTAAAGGGGTTGCTAGTAAGGCGGTAACTGGAGCAGTGAGTAAAGGTGTTTTTGCTAAATTGTCGGCTCCTTTTGTGTCGAAGGCTGTACTAGCTGGTTCTGGTGGTGCTTTGGGTACTTTGGCCGGTCCAATCGGAACAGTGCTTGGTGCGCTTGGGGGACTTGGAGTTGATTATGCAATTAGTGAAGGTGTGGAACTAACGCAACGTGAATCATTTGTTAGTGATGTACGTGAGGCTTTAACGATAACGCAAAAAGAGTGGCAACAACAAATACAAAAATCGTTGCATGATGCGATTAATATTTGGATAGATGATACGATTCAATTATTGCCACGTTATGAAATTTGATCATTAAAATTATGGAATTAAAGTGTATTGCAGTTGGTGTCGGTGGCGTTCTGTTAGGAGCTGGAGCGCAGTATATTTATTTAACTTATTTGTGGCCTAACCGTCATAAAACCTATAGTTGGATATTTACTTTACGAAATCATAGAAAGCTCGGTGAACCATGTAAAACCGATTTGGTGCTTGATCGGCAGGGTTATAGCATTGGCTATAGTTATAAACGCAAATGTCCGCTCTGGGTTTCCTATATTATCTCCAAG
>JALWSU010000384.1 GCA_026993485.1 Thiotrichaceae bacterium
TTTGGCTTAACATTCATTTTAAAAAAACCTCCGAGGTTTTGGAAACCTCGGAGGTTTGGCTTAACATCCATTTTAAAAAAACCTCCGAGGTTTTGAAAACCTCGGAGGTTTGGCTTAACATCCCTGTAAACGAAGTAAGCGAAGCTAAAGCAAAAGCTTTGGACTCCAAAAGAGTTATAAATTTTTAATACTTTGTTTTTATTAAAAAACTAGTGTTATCTGTCAATGCGTAAGTTCTATCTCCGTTTTTGGTTGCTCAACAGCAAACCATTTATACAAAGCTGGAATCACCAACAAAGTCAACACCGTTGAAGTAATTAACCCACCCATGACAACGGTGGCTAATGGGCGTTGCACTTCGCTACCGGTACCGGTTGAATATAATAATGGTAATAAGCCTAATGCGGTTGTTAATGCTGTCATCAGTACTGGGCGAATCCGTAAACATGCTCCTTTAATCGCTGCTTCATTTATGTCCATTCCTTCTGCAACCAATTGATTTAAATAGGTTACAAGTACCATGCCATTGCCTAAAGCAATCCCAAATAAGGCAATAAAGCCTACTGATGATGGTACTGATAAATTTTCTCCTGCTATCCATAATGCTACAATGCCGCCGACAAGGGCTAGTGGAATATTGAGCAAAATTAAAATCGCATTTTTTACTGAGTTAAAACTGGAAAATAATAAGAAAAAAATCATGAGCAAAGTAATCGGCACTACCACCATCAGGCGTTTATTCGCTTCTTGCTGTAAACGAAATTGCCCGCCCCATGTGACTAAATAACCGGGGGGTAGTGTTACTTTTGCTGCAATTTGTTCTTGTGCCTCTTTTACAAAGGAGCCTATATCTCGTTCAACTACATTGGCTTGGATGGTGATAAAACGCTGATTATTTTCACGGGTGATTTGCCTTGAGCCGATAATTTCTTTAATTTCAACTAATTGACTCAGCGGAACTCTAACCCCAGTTTCAGATTGAATCACAATTTTGGCAATCTTTTCTTTGGTATCACGGTATTTAGGCGGATAGCGTACTAAAATGTCAAAGCGTAAGGTGCCTTCAAAAATAAACCCTGCTTCTGCGCCTCCTACTGCGGCTTGAATCACTGATTGGACATCTGATACATTTAGCCCATAACGCGCTATGGCTTCTCTATTTACTTTCATTAAAAGTTGTGGCGCACCAATTACTTGATCAACTTGTACATCTGCGGCTCCCGTTACTTGTTGCACTACTGCGGCAATTTCATCGGCTTTTGCTTTTAAACTCGAAAGCGGAGCATCAGCAAATAATTTTATCGCTAGTTCGGCGCGTACTCCTTCTAGTAGTTCATCAATTGTTGCTGCAATGGGTTGGGTGAAATTTAGCGTAATTCCGGTGATTTCGCCTAATTCTTGACGTATTTTGCTTAGTAAGGCTTCTTGAGAATTAACCCGCCATTTTTCTTTTGGTTGCAAAATGATATACATTTCGGCACTGTTAACGGGATCGGTATGAGCGCCGACTTCGCCGCGCCCAATTCTGGAAACTACTTCTGTAATTTCAGGAATTGATAATAATCGCCTTTCTACCATCATTGTTAGTCGTTTACTTTCTGTTAGGGCGATAGATGGTGCCATTGTGAGTCGCAACATAATTGTGCCTTCTTGTAGTGTTGGCGTAAATTCTGAACCTAAACGCGGAAAAATCACAATTCCAAGAACAATTAAACCTAGTGCTAGAGTTACTGCGAGGGCGCGAAAATGCACAAAGAGGCTAATAATCGGTTTGTAAATAAAAAACAGTATTCGTAGTAGTAAGCCTTCTTGTGTTTGGACTTTTTTCGGTGGGCGCATGAGTAAGTAAGATAATACGGGTGCTAAGAGCATGGCAAAAATCAGTGAGCCAAACATGGATAATGCCACCGTATAGGCTAAGGGGCGGAAAGTTTTTCCTTCAACTCCTTGCAAAGTGAATAAGGGCAAAAATACTACTATTACTATTATTACTGCAAATAATATTGGACGTGCTACTTCTTGACAGGCTGCTAATACTATTTCTAGGCGTGATGCTTGAGTCGGTTGCCGCAATAGGCGTTCAACATTTTCAACAATGACAATTGATCCATCTACCATCATGCCTATGGCAATGGCTAATCCGCCAAATGACATTAAATTCGCCGAAATCCCAAAATAGTGCATTCCTAATATGGCAAATAGAACTGAGAACGGAATGGAGATGGCAACAACTAAACTTGGACGAATGCCTCCCATAAATAGCATTAAGATAATTACAACTAAAATAATGCCTTGCATGAGTGCATCTGTTACTGTTTGGACACTGGCTTGTACTAGGGTTTTTTGTTGATAGTAGGGAACGACTTTTAGCCCTTTGGGCAAAATCTTATTGATTTCCTTGATTTTGTCTTCAACTCGCTCAATGACGGTAGATGAGTTAGTGCCAAATAATTTAATCGCCATGCCGGCAATGACTTCATCAGTTCCATTGCGAGTTTGTAATCCGCGTCTAACGGCTCCACCAATTTTAATATCTGCTAGTTGTCGCAAATAAACTGGGGTACCTTGTTCAGAGGTGATGACGATTTTATTTAAATCAGCGATTTTATCTATTAAGCCTACAGAACGTACTACAAATTCTTCGCCGTTTTTTTCTAAAAATTGTGCGCCAACGTTTAAATTGTTCGCTTTAATTTTTTCGATGACTTCGGTAAGAGTGACGTTGTAACGCAGTAGTGCTTCTGGACGAATTACGACATGGTATTGTTTTTCATAGCCGCCAATGCCTAAAACTTCTGTTACTCCGGGTACGGTTTGCAGGTTGAATTTCACAATTCGATCATGAATGGTGCGGATTTCTTCAAGGCTACGTTGCCCACCTGTTTCATCGCGCAAGTAGTAGAATAATATTAATCCCATACCAGTTGAAATTGGTCCCAATTTAGGATCGCCAAAACCATCGGGAATTTGTTCTCTGGCTTCTTGTAGACGTTCATTAACTAGTTGGCGAGCAAAATAAATGTCCATGCTGTCTTTAAAATAAACATTTACTACGGATAAGCCAAAATTGGAAATGGAGCGAATTTTTTCAATTCCGGGTAAGCCATTCATGGCGGTTTCCACTGGATAGGTGACATATTTTTCAATTTCTTCTGGAGCTAGTCCTTCGGTTTCAGTGAAAATTTGTACTAAATTGGGCGATACATCTGGAAACGCATCCAGTGGTAATTGTTGATAGCTATAATAACCTGCTGCCATGACTAAGAGGGCAAATACTAACATTAATAATCTTTGTTGTAGAGCATAAACCATTTATTTGATTCTCCTTAATAGAGTTGTCCGGAAATAAGCATTTCTCCCTCCCCCTAACCC
>JALWSU010000385.1 GCA_026993485.1 Thiotrichaceae bacterium
TGTCATTTCGACGCCAGGAGAAATCTTAATTGATTGATAATTCAAGATTTATCCTCACGTAGAAATGACAAGCTTAAAAAACTGTCCGAACTATTGATCAACAACACTATGAAAAAAAAAACATTGCATGACTTTTTAGGTGTTGAACCAGATGCGACACCAGAAGAAATTAAAGCCGCAGCACTTCATTTAGCCAATAAATATCATCCATCCACCTTTCCGAATAATAAACGAGTTGCGGAACGTTTTAAGAAAGTAAAATTAGTTTATAAAATCTTAAGCAATCCAGAAAAACGGGCAGCTTATGATGCTAAGCTTGCAAAGACACTGAATATAAGTATTAACACTCCAACTAACAATATGGAAGACAGTTTAATAGGGAAAGGCAGAATTCTGGAAACTGCCAAACTTCATTGGTTTGTTTTTATTGACACCTTAGTTTTAATGATAATTCCGATTTATTTTTTATTTATTAATCCCAACTTAATAGAAGTATGGTTACAAAACAATTTTTTTGCAGATTGGGTTGTACCATTAAAAATGAGCATACAGGGACTATTAATCTTGAGCTTATTCTTATTGAGTTATTTTTTTTTAAAAGCATCTACTACCAATTTAGCGTTCAATATTCAATTTCTGTTTGTTAATTATGGCATTTTTAAGAAAAAAATGCTTCAAATTAATCATATCATGTTTGAAAACATGGAAATACAAAAAAGTCTCTTGGGTAAACTTTTAGATTTTGGCACCATAAAAATATCAGGAAGAGGAAAACAAGGAACCCAGCAAATAATAACAATGAACTATGTTGCATCACCAGAACAGTTTGAAAAACGCTTGTTGCGTATTGTAAAACATAGTCATTTTCAAAAAAATAAATACTGAAACACAAATTTCGTTTCGAGTGCAAGGTAAGCTTGCACTCCAACATCTTTATGTGCAACTATTCCTTTTCTGAATAAGGCTCAAATCGTCTTTTATCATAATAAAACATTAAAAATTCACCTTCATCATCAAACAATCCCAAAATAATATCTAACGGTTCACGATAATAAGTACTTCCAGTTTCTTCATTTCTATTTATAATAGGGGTTTCCAATAATTGGACCACAATCGCAGGTTGATCAACATAAGGACGTTTTTTATTTTTTAGTCCTGGCTTCCATTTAACTAAATCGCCAACTTGAAAGTCGTGAGATTCTAGTAATTTTTTGTATACGCGGGTCAAATTTTGCGTATAATTTGCGTCGTATTGTTCCTCTACACTAGTTTCGTTTAACAGGGATAACAACACTTTTTCTAGGTTGTCTTCAGAAAGTTGAGGCTGCTGGTTTATCAAGGTTTGTAAAATTTTCTTATTCATTGATAGAATCCTTATTCACAATAATAGAAAACTGCAAATGATTCTGTTTCTCCGAGCTAAATTTTGAAAAATTGTATTTTCCATTAAGCACTAAATTTAGCACTAATTTGAATTCATCTTTAGTCAAATATTTTCTCGCCAAAAATTGTTTTAACTGCATTAATACCTGTTGTAACTGCTGTTGAACATTATTTTGTTGTAACTGTTTTTTCAAATCTATTAACTCAGCTTGTCTAACATATTTTCTGGAATTATTAACAGGAGAGATAATTACCAAAGCTCTTTTGATTTTTATACCACCAAATTCCTGATGATAAAGTTCTTCTGGATTGCCGTTCTTGTCTAAATAATTTTGAGTTTCTAAAAAAAAATCACATTTTGGCTCAACAACTTCAACACCAGACAAGATTTTAAATTCCTCTTTGGTTAAAATTTTAGCGAGTTCTTTGGAGAGAAAACTAACAGTAGCTAAATTACTTTTAAGTGTATCTGATGAAACCAGTAATCGGAATTTTGAATAGCCTTCCCTTTCAACTAACATTAAAAGATTTAGAGAATATTTACTAGACATTTCTTGTTTTAATTTAGTAACCAGTTTCATTAATTCTTTCTTCATTTGGTTAACTCCTTATATAACCGAATTGAGGCACGTAATAGTGGTCTGGCATCAATTTTTGATTGATGGGCTATATCATAGCGTAATTGCTCATTCCAGTTGGTTATTATCCCCCAATGAAATGGGTGGATTATCAAAACTATCTTGCATTCCAGATAAGTACTTGAGGTCTTCTAGTTTATGCGTATAAAAACTTCTCTCATTATCAAATTTAGCTGGCAAATATTTACTCCACCCCAATTTTTGACAGATTTTATATTTTAGAGCCAGTTCAACAGCATAACCACATAAATAGATTGCGCCTTCATATCTTTTTTGCTTATAAAGTGTAATAGCATCATCTAATCTGGTTTTCGCAAGTTTTTTTAAGTCGCTAGCATTGATATACTTGGGCATATTTAACAATTAAAATAGTTATTTTAGATATCCTACCCATTAGAATTATATTGGAAACTTTTTATTATCATAGCACATATTAACGTACATCTAAATTGCTATAGTATTTCAGAAAAATAATTTCAGTCTAAACGAAGTAAGCGTAGCTAAACCTCCGAGGTTTTTGGCCAAAATCTTTATAACTAACTATAAGACTCAATCCCAATTGCAATTTTTTCACGTCCATGCTCCTTACGCCATTGATTCATATCACGCAAAGAGTACACACAGCCACAATATTCTTGTTTATAAAAATGTTCACGTTTAGCAATTTCTACCATGCGTTGAGAACCACCTTTTTTGCGCCAATTATATGCCCAATAGGTTAAATTCGGATAAGCAGCAGCGGCACGAATGCCGCATTCATTTACCTGTTTTATATCTTTCCAGCGAGAAATACCCATTGAACTGGTAAATACTTTAAAGCCATTTTCGGCAGCATATAAAGCTGTGCGTTCAAAACGCATATCAAAACAGTTTGTACATCTACGCCCACGCTCTGGTTCAAATTCAAGTCCTTTAGTACGCTCAAACCATTTATCAACATCATAATCGGCATCAAAAAAAGCTAAATTATTTTTATCTGCAAAGCGTTTATTTTCATCTTTACGGATTTCGTATTCTTTTCTTGGATGAATATTCGGGTTATAAAAAAAAATGCTAAAGTTAATACCCGAACTAAGTAAAGCTTCCATGATTTCCCCAGAGCAGGGGGCGCAGCAGGAATGTAATAGGATATGTTTTTCATTATTGGGCGGAGTTAGATTTAGATTAGGGCGTTCAGACATTTTTAATTCCTATGATAAAAATCCGATTTTAAAGTAAAGACCTCCGAGGTTTTCAAAACCTCGGAGGTCTAATTTAGGATTGTTACATCAAATCAAGATAAACCTAATTTTTTTTCTAAGAAATGAATATTAACGCCACCAGCTTGGAAGGCAGAATCTAAGAGTAAGTTTCTATGTAAAGGTATATTGGTTTTGACACCATCTATAAGGATTTCATCCAAAGCCATTCTCATACGAGCCATTGCAAATTCTCGGTTATTGCTATGAGTGATGACTTTGCCAATCATAGAATCATAATAGGGAGGTACCCGATAACCACTATAAATATGGCTATCAACACGTACTCCTTGCCCCCCTGGCGCGTGATAGCGAGTAATTAAGCCTGGAGATGGCATGAAATTATTTTCAGGATCTTCTGCATTTATACGACATTCTATCGCATGTCCTCGAATTTGAATATCCGATTGTTTATAAGATAATTTTTCGCCAGCAGCAATACGCAACTGTTCACGAACAATATCAACGCCAGTAATCCATTCGGTGACAGGATGTTCTACTTGTAAACGGGTATTCATTTCAATGAAATAAAATTCGCCATTTTCATATAGAAACTCAAAAGTACCCGCACCACGATAGCCAATTTCTCGACATGCTTTCGCACAACGTTCTCCGATTTTGTGACGCAGTTCAGCACTTAAACCTGGGGCCGGAGCTTCTTCTATCATTTTCTGATGACGACGCTGCATTGAACAGTCACGCTCGCCTAAGTGAATCGCATTACCATAGGAATCCGATAAGACTTGTATTTCGATATGTCTAGGATTTTCCAGATATTTTTCCATATACACTTGATCATTGGCAAAAGCGGCAGCGGCTTCACTGCGGGTTAAAGAAATCGCATTTAATAATGCTGCTTCCGTATGTACAACCCGCATACCTCGCCCACCACCTCCACCAGAGGCTTTAATAATAACTGGATAACCAATCTCACGCCCTAATTGTATATTTCTTTCTTCATTATCATCCAGAACGCCATCAGAACCAGGTACACAAGGAATTCCAGCTTTTTTCATTGCAGCAATCGCTGAAACTTTATCACCCATTAAACGAATAGTTTCAGGACGAGGCCCAATAAAAATAAAACCGCTCTTTTCAACTTGTTCCGCAAAATTGGCATTTTCAGATAAAAAACCATAACCGGGATGAATAGCGGCAGCATCTGTGACTTCTGCTGCACTAATGACTGCGGGAATATTTAAATAACTACTAGCAGAAGGAGCTGGCCCAATACATACCGATTCATCCGACAATCGTACATGTTTAAGTTCTCTATCTGCTGAAGAATGTACCGCCACAGTTTTAATACCCATTTCCCGACACGCCCTTAAGATTCTAAGAGCAATTTCACCTCTGTTGGCGATAACAACTTTAGATAACATTACTTAACCTCTTTTCTCAGTTATCAGTACTTATTCAATCACAAATAAGGGTTCGTCGTATTCAACTGGTGAACCGTTATCGACTAAAATTTTGGTGATGACACCAGTTTTATCAGCCGTGATTTGATTCAAAATTTTCATAGCCTCAATAATACATAAAGTATCCCCCTCACTCACCATATCTCCTTCTTCAACAAAAGGTTTACTGGTAGGAGATGCGGCTCGATAAAAAGTGCCAACCATTGGCGATTTCACAATATGGCCTTTTAGTGTTTCTTTATGAGAACTGAGTTCGGGTGCTAAAGTTGCTGCTGGCGGGGCGGCTTCTTGTGCAACAGGTGGAGAAACCGCTGGTATTACTGGTGAGGTTACAACTGCGCTGGAACTGCGACTAATGCGAATCGAGTCCTCAGCTTCGTGAATTTCTATTTCTGCAATATCTGATGCCTTAATTAATTCTATGAGTTTTTCGATTTTATTAATATCCATAGATAAATCTACCTTGAACTTGAACTTGAACTTGAACTTGAACTTGAATTTGATAAAATAGACAATGCTGCCTGTAAAGCTAAAATATATCCTTGCGCTCCTAGCCCACTGATTACACCTACAGCAATATCGGAAAAATAAGAATGTTGCCGAAATGGTTCACGGGCATGTACATTGGACAAATGGACTTCTATAAATGGAATAGCAACTGCTAATAAAGCGTCGCGTAGGGCAACGCTGGTATGTGTAAACGCTGCGGGATTAATTATAATAAAATCAATTGATTCTTGAACAGCATTATGAATTTTTTCTAATAATTGGTGTTCGGCATTACTTTGAAAAGTCATAAGATTAATATTATGACTAGCAGCTTGCTCAGTAAGGTCTTGATTAATGCTGGCTAAAGTGGTATGACCATAATGCGTCGGTTCACGCTTACCCAATAAATTGAGATTTGGCCCATGTAGCACGAGTATGTTAAACATTTGGTTAATGACTCAGTTAAAATCCTAAAATACAATACCACATTTTAAAGTGTATAAATAAAAACTACAGTCGTGCCAAAGCACGGTATCCTATATCAGTTCGATAATAAACACCATCCCAGTTAATAGCTTTAACTATGGCATAAGCCTTTGATTGTGCTTCAGATACCGTATCACCTAGAGCGCAGGCACAAAGTACACGTCCACCCGCTGTAAGAATTTTGCCATCTTTTTCAATAGTACCAGCATGAAAAATTTTTCCATCTAATTGTGCCGCCTCAGATAATCCATTGATAACTAAGCCTTTCTCATATTGCGCTGGATAGCCACCAGCAGCTAAGACTACACCTAAAGCAGTGCGCGAATCCCACTCGGCTTGTACTTCATGCAAACGCTGCTCCAAAGCTGCTAAACAGAGTTCAACTAAATCGGAGCGCAAACGATATAAAATCGGTTGAGTTTCGGGATCACCAAAACGGCAATTATATTCTAAAACTTTCGGATTTCCTGCGGCATCAATCATTAAACCAGCATATAAAAAACCTGTATAGGGATTTCCCTCAGCAGCCATGCCACGCACAGTGGGTTCAATAATTTCAGCCATAATACGGGCATGAATTGCATCTGTGACAACTGGAGCTGGTGAATAAGCTCCCATACCGCCAGTATTTGGCCCTTTATCACCATTATCACGAGCTTTATGATCTTGAGAAGTCGCCAAAGGCAAAATATGGCTGCCATCTACCATGCAAATAAAACTAGCTTCTTCGCCTTGTAAAAATTCTTCAATAACCACACGATGCCCAGCATCGCCAAAGGCATTACCAGCTAACATATCGCGCACAGCTTTGATGGCATCCTCTTTAGTTGCAGCCAAAATCACACCTTTACCAGCCGCAAGCCCATCAGCTTTAACCACGATTGGTGCGCCAACTTTATGAATATAGGCTATAGCTGCATCAATATCAGTAAAACTAGCATAATCAGCGGTAGGTATATTATGACGCTTAAGAAAATCTTTGGTAAAGGCTTTAGAACCTTCTAATTGAGCAGCAGCTTGAGTAGGTCCAAAGCATTGCAATCCAACTGCTTGAAATTTATCAACAATGCCATCTACTAAAGGTTGCTCCGGGCCAATAATAGTTAAATCAATCGCATTATCTTGGGCAAAGCTAAGCAGAGCATTAAGATTATCGGCATTAATAGGAATATTTTCTACTTTAGTCTCTTGGGCAGTTCCAGCATTCCCTGGAGCAACAAAGACTTTCTGAACTTGATTTGATTGAGCGACTTTCCAAGCCAGCGCATGTTCACGCCCGCCGCTACCTATAATTAATATTTTCATAATTGTTTGAATAGTAATACGTTTTTAAGGGCAACCATAAAGGATTGCCCCTACAGTAAATCATTGTTTGTAGGGGCAATCCCTTCACTTGCCCTGTGGGGCGTTTCAGGATTAAACGCAATTAAATCAATTATTTAAAAACTTATGTATAAAGGAGTGCGCTCCAGCGTGGGAACGCATACATCGACGCTCCAGCGTCGAGTCTTGCAGGGCAAACATTAACTTTAGCTTTATGCTACGCTCTAGCGTGTAATGATAGAAATGGATTCACAATTTTTAAATGAGTTTCAATTTTCTGCTCATGTTGCATATCTTCTGAATAGAGAATAGTACAATCATTTTCTAATGCGCTGGCTATTACTTGACTGTCGTAGTAGCTATAACCATAAATTTCTGCAATTTTTAGAGCATAGCTGATGGTATCATAAGTGATAGGAGATAGTATCGCATTTTCTATAAACTTGTCTGTGATGCTGCGTATTTGTGAATAATCGTAATTCAGTTTACGGTGCATCACATTAATAGATTCGCTGATGATTTGTGTAGAAATGACAACATTTTTTGTGCCTAATAATTCGATAGCACGTTGTTTTTTTGCAACATCGTTACTAACGGTGTAAATCAAAATATTAGTATCCAAAAAGGCGTATTTATCGTCGTTCATTGGCTTCTTCCCGATTAAAATGATAGCCAGTTAAATCAGCGTTAAATTTGTCAAAAAAACGCTGTAATTCTGTTTTATCTGTTTTTTGAGGAAGATGTTTTGGTTCTCGAAGTAACACAACTCTCACAGTATCGTCATACCAGTCTTTATATCTCTCTGGTATCTTGATAATTCTATTTTGTAGTTGACTTGTAAATTCAATAGATTGCATAAAGTAACTCCTTTTTTTAAAAATACAAATTCCTGATTTTTCCTCGTTCCCACGCTCCAGCGTCACTGCTATTAAGTTAAGAAAAACCTGACAGGTTTTTAAAACCTGTCAGGTTTGATTTCTAGTTTTCCTAATGTCTAAAATGACGCATACCCGTAAACACCATAGCCATCCCATGTTCATTTGCCGCCGCAATTACTTCTTCATCACGCATAGAACCGCCTGGTTGAATAACTGCCTTAATACCAACTTCAGCAGCAGAATCAATACCATCTCTAAATGGAAAAAAAGCATCAGAAGCCATCACCGAGCCTTGCACTTCTAAATTTTCATCAGCAGCCTTAATTGCGGCAATTTTAGCACTATAAACGCGGCTCATTTGCCCAGCTCCAACGCCAATTGTCATACCATCTTTGCAATAAACAATTGCATTCGATTTAACAAATTTAGCAACTTTCCATGCAAATAATAAATCTTGTATTTCTGTTGCTGTAGGTTGTCTTTCAGTAACTACTTTCAAATCCGCTGCGCTTATACTACCTAAATCACGATCTTGTACCAGCAAACCGCCATTGACTCGTTTAAAATCCAATAATCCTGCCGCCCTTTCTTTACTCCATTGTCCAGAAATTAAAACACGCACATTTTTTTTTGTCGCCAAAATCGGTTTAGCATCCTCAGCGACATCTGGAGCAATAATGACTTCAACAAATTGACGCTCAATAATAGCTTTAGCGGTTTCAGCATCTAAAGGGCGATTAAAGGCGATAATGCCACCAAAAGCAGAAGTAGGATCAGTTTTAAAAGCACGCTCATAAGCCGTTAAAATCGTATCTCCAATTGCCACACCGCAAGGATTAGCATGTTTGACAATTACGCAAGCCGTTTCATCAAAGGATTTCACACATTCTAAAGCCGCATCAGTATCTGCAACATTGTTATAAGATAATTCCTTGCCTTGTAATTGTCTCGCCGTGGCAACAGAAACCTCTTTAGGATTAGATTCTATATAAAAAGCCGCCTTTTGATGTGGATTTTCGCCATAACGCATAGCTTGTACTTTTTCATATTGTAAAGTCAGCGTTGGACTAAAAGCCTCACCATCCTGTTGCCCGAAATAATTAGCAATCGCACCATCATAATGTGCAGTATGTGCAAAAACCTTACGCGCCAATTCAAAACGAGTTTTTTCAGTCACAGCCCCATCATTAGCTGCCAGTTCCTGTAAAACGGTATCATAATCGGCGGCATCTACCACTACTGTCACAGCCGCATGGTTTTTAGCCGCCGAGCGCAACATCGCAGGACCACCAATATCAATATTTTCAATCGCAGTAGCTAAATCACAATCAGGCTTAGCAATAGTTTCCTCAAACGGATATAAATTAACTACAAGTAAATCAATTGGTTGAATCTCATGTTCCGCCATCACCGTATCATCAATACCACGTCGCCCTAGCAAACCGCCATGAATTTTCGGATGTAGCGTTTTCACACGCCCAGCCATCATTTCGGGAAAACCAGTATAATCAGAAACTTCTTTAACATTTACCCCATTTTCAGCCAGTAATTTTGCCGTACCACCTGTGGATAAAATTTCTATACCTCGCTGACTTAAAGCTTGAGCAAAGGCAACAATACCAGATTTATCAGAAACGCTGATAAGCGCACGTTGAATGCTTGGCATTCAGTTCTCCTTAATATTTAATAAATAAGATTTAATTATAAATTACTAAATTTTTATTCAAGATAAGTTTTAGTTTATCAGCTTTTTTAGCCTATAATAAAGCAAAAATTTTTTTGAGTAGGAAAAAATCAAATGTTACTAAAAGAAATGCTAAACCCAGTTCAGCTAATTGCTAAAACCGCTGGTAAACGTATCATGGAAATCTATAGCACCGATTTTCAAGTCGAACAAAAATCTGACAACTCGCCATTAACGCTTGCTGATATGGCAGCACATGAGTTAATAGTAACAGAATTAGAGAAATTAACTCCTGATTTGCCAGTTTTATCTGAAGAATCGGCCCAAATTCCTTATGAAAAACGAAAGACTTGGAAGCGTTATTGGTTAGTTGATCCGCTTGATGGTACTCGTGAATTTGTCAAACGCAATGGCGAATTTACAGTTAATATTGCCCTGATTGATGATCATAAACCCATACTAGGTGTGGTGTATGTACCAGTATCAGGTATTACTTATTTTGCTGCTCAAGGGAACGGCGCATTTAAGTCTTTACCTGAACAATCACCTAAACCAATTCATGTACGCACTTGTGAAAAAAATAAAGTAACTGTTGCAGGTAGCCGTTCCCATGCGAATGAATCTTTACAAAAATTTCTTGATGCACTGAATGTAGAAGTAGAACTAATGACAATAGGCAGCTCATTAAAATCTTGTTTAGTAGCAGAAGGTAAAGCCGACATTTATCCCCGTTTTGGGCTAACTTCGGAATGGGATACTGCCGCCGCACATTGTGTAGTTGAAGAAGCTGGAGGCTATTTAACTAATACCCAATTACAGCCACTACGTTACAATACGAAAGCCTCGCTGCTGAATCCACATTTTTTAGTATTTGGAGATGCTCAGCAAAATTGGAAGCGTTATCTTGAAAGCATCGCTGCTTAATTCCAAGGCTAACCAGTAATTGAAAATTATATGAATATAAAAGAAAAAATACCAATTACGATTAATCGTAGAAATTTTTTGCTATTTACAATCGGCGGCGTTGCCACGATTGTAACGTATAAATTCATTCAGCCCTCCAAAATATTATTAGGCGAAGCAAGTCTCACTGCGGAACATATTCAATGGATGCCTTCAGAATATGTGCAGAACTGGGAAAAAACTCTCAAAAAACTTTTTCAATTGCAATATGATGGCGAATTAGCAGAACTAATTTTTGTGGATCAAAATGGTAATATCATTGATAATAAAATAATTAGTACGAAAGATGAGATTAAAGATGCTAAAGGCGTTGTCATTCCTGCTTGGACAAAAGGTAGAAAAAGGTTTTCTCAAGAATGGTTGAATGCTTTGCGAAGCGAAATTTATAATCGTTATCCTAGCATAGAATTTAATTTGGATTTAGATAATGAACGCCCTAAGCAGATGAACTCTCGAAGTAGTGTCAAAAGAACTCATTATAATAGTTATATTGAACGTGTCTTGGATTATGGCAGTAAAAATGTGCTTGGATTGGAAAATTTGACTATTTCTCGAATCGCTTATGCGAAACAGGTTTTTTCTCAACCAAGTCAGCTAGGAAATCAAGAGCCAATTAATTTACCCGCAGGCATTAGGAAACGTTTAAGCCAAATAAGTTATGGAATCGCTGGCATTGAATCTAGTTTCGATAATTCACAAATCAGTCCAGCAAAAGCGCGAGGTGTTTGGCAAATTTTGCCTTCAACCTTTAATCTAATTTGTAAAAAGCTGGGGATTGAAGCCGATTATAGTAATTTAATTACTACAACTGCTGTCGCTAATCGCTATTGTGAAGAAGCTTATGATTATTTGATTCGTCATTGTGAGGCTGAATTTGAATTAATACGTACTGAATTTGGTTTGTCTAAACAAGATTTAGAGAATTATTTTATTTTTCCCTGCATTGTTAATGCTTATAATGCCGGAAAAGGGCGTTTAAAAAACGTGATTCATTGGTTTGCTAAAACCTACACCAAAGACAAATTAAATCAAACAGTTGGTACTTATCCAAAGGGATATGGATATGACTTGTTTGGACAAATGACACGTCTTTGTTATGAAGAAAAAGCCGTATATGGCTATAGTCGTCAATCTTGGGAATATTTTTTGCGAGCCTATGCAATGGCGGCACTGATTCGTGAAAAATATGACATTGATATTGCTTTACGAAAGAAGTCTTCTGAAACAGAATATCAACCACCTAAAGCTTTATTGGTAAAAAATTACTTTTGGAGACAAACTATTGATTTAGGGCTTGCTGCTGGAGCTGGATTGGCAAGTGTTAAATTAACTGATCTTATTTCCAAAATAGATTTTCAAAACAATAGTTTTGTCAAAAAAATTCCAAAAAAGATATTTATATCTTTTGGCAGTCTAATTGCCTTAATAGTTGGCTTTTCAATGATTTCTCAACAGGATTCTAGTCCTTGGGGAAATATAGAGGTTAATCCTACTTCTTGGGGAGAAATTAAATATAGTGGGAAATTGGCACAAGAATTATTAGCACTTCCTAGACTTTTTACCAAAAATCCAGATAGTCAGTACTATAAGGTAAAAATGCCACGCCGTATCCAAGGTACACTAATTACTCCTTGGATGAGAAAACATGATCTTTTTAAGGCATTTTATCCGAATCGGGCAGCTATCCAAAAAGCAGCAAAAAATTATGAACTCATCCAGCTCAGCTACTCAGGAAATCAGTATTATCGTTGTCGAACTGTTGGATTTAATCAAATTAAAGCCGATAATGCTAAAGGGATTAATACTAAGGCACTTGGTATTAAGAATCATCCTGACTATTTATATGCTAAACCCAGCACAGCAAAAATGATTAATAGGATCAGTCAATTACTCAATAAGGAATTACAGGAAAAGTTTGGTTTAGATGCTAAATATCGCATTCGCTTGATTGTCAATTCTGGTATTCGTGATACCGCATATAATAAAAAATTACGCGGCAGCTCACCTAATTCAACACACCAATTGGGTATGGCAGTAGATTTTTCGACTAATGGCGTAGATGTGATTAAAATCCAAACTAAGACTTTTATTTATTTGTCTCATAAACAAGGTAGAAGAGTTGATAAAAAATATCGGATTCGCTACAAAGCCATCCAAGCTTTAAAGTCGGTTTTGGTGAAACTTCATAAAGCTGGAAAACTTTTTGCTATTAAGGAAGGCGGACATTATCATGTGACGGATAAGGCGGGAATGTTGTAGTCTTTTTCTACTGAATAAGACTTTTCTAATACTTGATAATCAAGTTTTTTTTGCTGTTCAAAAGAAAAAAGTCCACTTTCTGTTGAGCAAGTGAGCAAAGATATTCACTCAAGGAGCGTGGGAACGAGAGTAGAGGGAGGGATTGTCTGAACTGTGATTTTGGTGATTTTTGTGATTGACTTTGATAAAAAAACTGATAAAAATCATAGTTCATCATTTAATCACATAAATCACAGTTCAGACATATTCCAAATAGTA
>JALWSU010000386.1 GCA_026993485.1 Thiotrichaceae bacterium
GTTCATTCGCTTGCTCTAGTTTTTCAATCGCCGCACTGTGATCAACATAATAGTAATTTTCAGTCACCAGTTTTTCAAAATTACTGATGCCGTAGGGGAGTTTGATTGGCATGAGATTGGTAGTTCCGTTGAAAATTGTGGTGTGATTTTAACATGATTCGGCAAAAAAACCTGACAGTTTTTTTAAACCTGTCAGGTTTGGAGACTCCTATTTAACTAAGTTTAGGCAAAGTAAAATAAAAGCGATTTCCTTTACCAGGATAACTTTCTACCCCTACTGTTCCGCCACATTTTTCAACAATTAATCGTACAATAGATAATTTCAAGCCATAGCCTTCTTTAGTGATCTTGAGTTTACTTACTTCATTGATAGGGAGAAATAATTGCGCTTTTTCCTCTTTAGATAGTGCTATGCCATTATCTTGTACCCAAAAGCGTATATAATCCCCTTCAGGATTAGCTCCCAATTGAATTATTGGTGGCCGTCCGCCATGTTTTAATGCGTTGGCTATATAAATTTCCCAAACCTTTTCAATCCAAGCTGGATAAGTCCAAACAATAGGTAATTTGGTAACAATATCAATTTGTCCTTGATATTTTTCAATTATCGAACTCATCTCCCGCCGTTTTTGAGCAATGATAGAATTCATATTCGGCGCTTCCATCACAATTTGTTGGGAACGCACATTTGTGAGTAAGATAATATCATCAATTATTTCACTCATCTGAAGTGTCGATTCTTGTATTTCCCTAACAAATTTCATTGGTTCTTGATTAGAAAAATCCCCCAGTTCTTTGACAAGCATACTCAAAAAGCTGGATTGTCTCACCATAGGTTTTTTCAAATCACGAAGCACAATTTGAGCCCAAGCTTCCATTTCTTGGTTTTTTTCTTCTAATTCTCGATTTTTGTCTTCAATTGCCGCTTTTTGTTGTTTCAGGATACGTTGTAGATGTTTTAAACTCAAATGTACATTAATACGCGCGGATACCTCTTTGATTTGAATTGGTTTGGTAATGTAATCAACCGCACCAGCTTCTAAGGCTTTGACTTTATCCTCTGTATTCGTCAAGCCGGTCATAAAAATAATCGGAATCTCACGGGTTTCATTGTTAGCTTGTAATTGACGGCAAGTTTCAAAACCGTCCATTTCAGGCATCATTACATCAAGTAAAATCAGTGCTGGTTTAATTTTCTTGACGATTGCTAAACACTCTTTACCATTCTGAGCAGTAACGATCTTATAATTCAGACTCTGCAAATAGGTTAGGAGTATATTTAGGTTCAGAGGCTCATCATCCACAACCAGCAATGTATTTTCATCATTGTCATTTTTTTCCATCTCGGTTTTCTCCAAAGCTGTCTATCTTATTTTTTTAGACGTAGTTTTTTCATTAATTTCGCTATGATGCCAGATGATTGCTTCCCATCTGTTTTTTCAAGTTGTTGAATACTTTTTAAAAGCGATGGATCAGGTTTTAATTCTGCATAGCGTTTCAGTGCCGCATTGATGTTGAATTCCAGTAGTTTATCATCAACTGGTTTGGGTAAGTAACTAAATATTTTACCTTCATTAATAAAACGAACAATCAAATGAGGATCAGCTTGTGTACTGAGTACTATGGTAACAGCTAAGGGATTAGTTTCTTTAAGCAAATTAATAAATTCATTCATCTCCTTTTCTTCTAATAGTACAGATTCTGTGATTATAACTGCAATTTCTTGTTTCTTCAAAATCAGAAGTGCCTCATCCAGATTGTTGGCACAATAAATTGTATATTTCTGCCCACAAATGCGATGAACTTTAGTGCAGATTTCAATCGACTCATTAATCAGTAATAAATTGACTTTGTAAATGGTTTGGTTTGCTTTTGGCGGTTTTCCTGCAAGCTTTAATGAATGCTTAGCTGCGATAGCAATTTGACGTTGAAATTGTGCGTTATTCCAAGGCTTCTCGATAAAGCTAAATATTTCACCATTGTTGAGTAATTTTATTGCAATCTCCATATCAGCAGAACCTATCATCAAGATAGGTATCGTTTTTGGTGACAAGTCTTTGACACATTTCAATAATTGAATGCCCTGCATTTCGGGCATACGTTGGTCACTAATAATAATGTCAATAGTGTTTTTGCCAAGAATTTCTAAGGCGTTTGCACCACTTATCGCTGTAAAAACATTATAGTTGGTTTGAAATAAGGCATTTAAAGAAGTGAGAATGTGCTGCTCATCATCCACAAATAGTAGGTTTAGCTTATCATTAGTCATAACATAATAAAGATGATTTATTGAGGAATATTCCAATTGAGTTCAGGCGTTTTGTCAGCAAACTGCCTAAAAATAGTTAAGCTTTGAATAAACCAAGTATGGATTGCTTGTAATTGATTTGATTCAGCTTCAAAATCCATCAGCGGTTTTTGAAGGATAATTCTAAGTCCTATAGTTCTATCTTCAAATATAAAACCGGGATGAATAGAAAATAACCGCTTGTTTTGCTTTAAGGCTTGTTTTAATTGTTCATATTGGTGGTGTGTTTTATCACACCAGTACCAAACGGCTAGATTGCTCAGTGCGGGAGTGTTTTTTTCATAATTAAAACATATTGTTATTTCAGACCAACCCCCGCCACCTAATAGGATATCTTGTTTCATCATCCGATAGGAATTCAGTTCAACTAGCCGTTTTAAGCGTTCTATTTTTTCTTGGGGCGCACCTTGAGTTGGATAACCAAATAGCATAGTAAATTCAGCGGCAACAGAATCTAAGCATTCATCCATTTTATAAAGTGTGTCATTTAATCTGGAGATGGCTATTAAGTCTTCAGTTTTGAGTGCCGTTATACCTTTCATGTTGTTATCCTTGATGAAATCTAAAAATGCACTGACTAAGGGATTTTCTGAATAGGATTCAAAAAATGCACTTATATCGGCCCAACGGAGTTGAGCAAAATCAATGTCTGTGATTGCTTGTGTGCCATAATATTTAGAACAGTATCTTAAATGAAGATTTTTATAGTTATCTTGTTCAGCCAATAAGATACTTTCACATTTTTTTAGATGATCCAATTGTTCTGCGACAACGGCTTGAATGGTATTTTCCAGAAAACATAAGGTTTTTTCGTTGCTAAAAACTAGGTTGATAGTTACATTTTGGTAACTACGTTGAGTTTCTATTTTAAAATTGTGACCTTTAATCCCTAAAACTTTATTAACAAAACTATCTAGTAAAGTTTGATTGGAACGCAATACGCCGGCTAAAATTTCGGTTGAGAAATCTTCTATTCCACCAACGTTATTAAATAATTTTGTAAATAAGTGATTTTCCATTTTTGCTAAATTTGAGCTCATTATATC
>JALWSU010000387.1 GCA_026993485.1 Thiotrichaceae bacterium
CCCCTACATCATGTAGGGGCAATCGGTTGCCCTTGTGTATAAGAGAGTGCGCTGGAGCGTGGGAACGAGAAAACTGTGATTTATTTGATTATTGGAGTCCAAAGTTTTAGCTTTGGCTGGTCGCACCAAAGCTAAAGCTTTGGACTCCAACCAACCTAGTTTTTATTTTTTACGGACTAGTCTATTTAACAACCTAAACTAATCCCAATCTTCCTAGCCGTTTCCAGCAAAGAATGATCCAAAGGAATTGTTTTGCGTTTTCCTGCCACTTCTTCTAATGGTACAGCAACAACATTTTCTCCTCTAGCAGCTACCATAACACCATATTGCTCTTCATTAATCAGAGAAACACAGGCTGTGCCTAAGCGAGTAGCAAGTAAACGATCAATTGCAGAAGGAGTTCCTCCTCGTTGTAAATGTCCTAAAATTGTGACTCGTGATTCTAAGCCAGTTAAGCTTTCAAGTTCTCTAGTAAGTGCTGATAAATGCTCGCTTTGTTCAGCTTTTATTTTTTTTACTTCAGCTTTTGCCAGTTTTTTCTCTTCTTTAGTCTCAGCCTTTTCTTTTTTTTCTATGGCTTCTTGTAAAATAGCTGCTTGTGTTTTCGACAAAACCCCTTCTGCTACTGCTACAATACTAAAGTTTTTGCCTTGACGGCTGCGCTCACGAATAGCATTTGCAACTACTTCAACATCATAAGGAATTTCTGGAATTAAAATCACATTAGCACCACCAGCAATTCCAGCACCTAAAGCTAACCAGCCAGCATTATGCCCCATAATTTCGACAACAATAATGCGATGATGACTATGAGCAGTGCTATGTAAGCGATCAATTGCTTCGGTTGCAATTCCTAGTGCCGTGTCAAAACCAATGCTGGTATCCGTCATTGCCAAATCATTATCAATAGTTTTCGGCAATGTAATGATATTTAAGCCACTTTGCGCCAAATGATAGGCATTTTTATGTGTGCCTCCTCCACCTATACAAACCAATACATCTAAATGGTTTTTTTGGTAGGTTTCCAGCATTTTGTCTGTCATATCAAGGATTTTATCCGCTACTGGCATACGACGGGGTTTGTCACGACTGGTGCCTAAAATAGTTCCACCCATAGTCAAAATCCCAGATAATGTACTTTCATCTAAACGGATGGTTCGATTTTCCATTAATCCGCGAAAACCATCTCTAAAACCAATAACTTGCATATCTGGATAATTCAGCGCATTTCTGCCAATTGCCCTGATTGCGGCATTAAGTCCTGGACTATCGCCACCTGCGGTTAAAATACCAATGGATTTTGCCATATTCAATACTACTCCTAGCTTTTCTATGTTATTAACAAGACTTGTCCGGAAATAAGAAGTTTCTATTCCACTTGGAGCGAAGAAGCTTTCGCTTTAGCTTCGCTTACTTCGTTTGGGCGACCTTCCAAAGCTAAAGCTTTGGACTCCAACTATGAAAAACATGCTTTTTTTGAGTTCCGGACAACTCTACAAATTAAATTTTAAATTTGCCCCTGTAAAGTGCGATAAAGTCTCATGACTTTTTTCACATAATTTCTAGTTTCCCGATAAGGTGGAATTTTATTACCATAGCGTTTAACGGCGTTTTCACCAGCATTATAGGCAGCAAGAGCTAAGTAAATGTTATTATTAAATAATTTCAATAAAAACCGCAAATAACGTGCGCCACCGTAGACATTAGAACTAGCATTGGCACGATTTTTAACCCCAAAGCGTTTGGCAGTTGCAGGCATTAATTGCATTAAACCTACTGCGCCTTTAGGTGATATTGCATTGGGATTATAAGCCGATTCAGTTTGAATCACCGCATGTAAAAAAGCCGCATCTAAACCAGTCTGGTTTGCAACTTTTTGTATTAAGCTTTTATAACGTAGTCGTCGTTTATGTATGACAGAGGTGCTAGCGACGCGACTTGAAAACGAAGGTAGATAACTACCACCTTGATAAATCAGTTTGTAGCCAGAGTGTTTGGGTTTATCTGTTAGATGGGTAACTCCTTTTGAATCTACAAATTTATAAATCCTCACACTACTACTTGATTGGGGCATTGTATGCACTTTGACAAGTGTGCGATTGTTAGTCGGTGGCTTATCAGTGTAAACTCGTACACCATTACTATCAACATAACTATAAATCTTGGCTGCCGTAATTGGGCTGATTAAACACATCAAACTTAATAGGTAAATAATAAGATGATGTTTTTTCATCCTAATTCCTCTGTTTTAATAAATCAAAATAATTAGTTTCTTGATAATATTAACCATTGTCAGTTCTTATAGCAAGGCTAAACCTCTGAGGTGAGGTTTTTTGATTTTATCCTTGGAGTCCAAAGCTAAAACTTTGGACTCCAAGTTAAATATCAAATCCTGATTTCCGGACAAGTCTATTGTGTTCAAGAAAAAATTTAGTTTGTCAATGCGTAAATCCTAACTTAAACCAAGTTTATCACAAAATGCCAGAACTACCAGAAGTCGAAACTACACGGCGTGGTATTGCCACCCATATAAAAGGTCAAATTATCAAAACAGTGATAGTGCGCGAACAACGCCTACGCTGGAAAGTTCCCAAAAATCTGAGTAAAACTTTAACAGGGCAACAAGTACAACAAATTAATCGTCGTGGTAAATACCTACTGATTAAATGTAATCAAGGGCATCTAATCATTCATTTAGGCATGTCGGGTAATTTACGAATATTAGCTACTGATACTCCTATAAAAAAGCATGATCACGTTGATATTATATTTACAAACGATATTTGCTTACGTTATCACGATCCGCGTCGTTTTGGTTGTATTTTATGGACAAGCGAACCAGTTCTGAATCATCGCCTCTTAGTCAACTTAGGCATTGAGCCATTAGAAATGGAACCCGAACTAATGGGAAAATATCTATATAAACATGCCCAAAGAAGACGAATGGCTGTAAAACAATACATTATGAATGCTCAAATTATCGTCGGTGTCGGCAATATTTATGCGAACGAAGCCCTATTTTTAGCCGGTATTCATCCATTAAAGACTGCTGGAAGTTTAAACTTAGAAGATTATCAACGCCTTGCAAATAAGATTCAACAAATCCTCAATCAAGCCATAAAAATGGGCGGAACTACTTTGCGTGATTTTACTAATAGTTCAGGGAATCCAGGTTATTTTAGCCAAAAGCTACAAGTATATGGACGTGCTGGGCTAGATTGTGTACAGTGTGGGAATACTATTGAGCAGCAAAAAATCGGACAACGTGCAAGTTATTATTGTCCAGTTTGTCAATTATCTGAACTGTGATTTTTTATTCTCGTTCCCACGCTCCAGTGTTTATAATAAATTTGACAAATGATTTTAATCGCAACCAAAAAAAGGCTTATATGAACAGAAAAGTCAGTATTGTAATCGAAAAAGATGAATATGGCTATTATGCCTATTGTCCTGAATTACCTGGCTGCCAAAGTCAGGGAGATAGTTTTGAGGAAGTCAACGCAAATATTAAAGAAGCCTTAGAACTTTACGTTGAAACACTCTTGGATGAAGAAAGGAAACAATATTTAAGTCAAGAAATTTATACGACAACGATGGAGGTTGCTTTTGCCTAAGTTACTACAATTATAGCGTTACCCGATTTAGTTAAGTACAAACCTGCCAGGTTTTAAAAACCTGGCAGGTTTAATCACTGTGTTTTATACAAACGGGTAGTGCTATAACAGCACAACAAGCAGAATCATAGTAAAACAAGTACTAGATGCTGTGGAAAATGAATAGTATTTTGAAATGTATATTGATTTAATTTGTATTGGGCAAAAAATGCCTGCTTATGTCGAAATGGGTTTTAAGGAATATGCAAAGCGTTTGCCCACAGCTTGTAGCTTGAATTTAATTGAAATTCCGTTACGCAAGCGTTCTAAAAATGCTGATATAGCTCGTTTACAGCGTCAAGAGGGAGAGCAAATGTTAGCAGCTATTCCACAAGGGGCATATGTTATCGCACTTGATGAACGCGGGAAAATGTGGAGTAGTTCGCAATTATCTAAACAATTGGCGCATTGGATGCAAGATTATTCAAGAATAGCTTTATTGGTTGGTGGCCCAGAGGGCTTGTCAGCAGCTTGTTTGCAACGGGCAACGCAGCAATGGTCATTATCGGCTTTAACTTTACCCCATCAACTAGTGCGAATTATCGTTGCAGAACAACTGTATCGAGCCTGGACTTTATTAAATAACCATCCATATCATAGGATTTAATTTTTTGTTGAGACAATAAATTTTATTAATAAGAGAATGACTTACTAAGCTAGGACTTACGCACTGATAGTCAAAGTTTTTTAGTTTGTTTAATAAAAACAAACTGTTAAAATTTATAACTTACTTGGAGTCCAAAGCTAAAGCTTTAGCTACGCTTACTTCGTCTGGACTCCAAGGAGAAAATAAAAAAATTCGTTTGTCAATGCGTCTTATAAGCTTATTATGGTTCAAGAAAAAATTAATGCTTGACACTAGGCTAACTTACCCTCATTATTGGGCGTTGAACTAGCGCGTGCAATAAAAAAAACGTGCCTTGATTTGTTTGATTATATATATATACAACTCAAAGGAAATTGATGATGAAAAAATATGTATTACCTACGCTGGTTTCATTAGCACTAAGCAGTAGTTTAGTTTTTGCTGATAAAAATACAACAGACACTGGCGGTGCTGCCATACCACCACCACCTGCAATGCCAGATATGACTCCGCCACCGCCACCAGCAATGCCAGATATACCAGCAATGCCAGAGCCTGATATGCCAGCAATGCCAGATGAGCCAAAAGCACCAGCAATGCCTGAGTTGCCAAAATCCTATCAAGAAATGATAGAACAACAAAAGGCGCTAATAGCAAAACAAAAGGCACAGATGGAAGAAGTGCAAAAACTTGTTGATCAACTGCGTCAAGCTACTGATCCAAATGAACGTAGACGTTTGATGGATGAAATGCAGCAACAACGGCAAAAAATGTATGAGCAGAGACGGCAACAAGGAGCTATGACACCTCCAACATACGCACCAAGACATGGTTATGCCCCCAGATGGAATAGAGCAATGCCCAAATATGGTTATGGCAATATGCCCACACATAGAAGATCACTACCTCAACATCGCGCAATGATGGAAAAGCGTATAGAAAACATCGAGAAAAAGCTTGATGAAATCTTGAAGCTGTTAAAAGAACAAAAGTAAGTAACTGATGTTACGCACTCTTGCTTGTTCCCACGCTCCAGCGCACTCCTTTATACATAAGGACAACCAATTGCCCTTACATCATTGTTTGTAGGAGCAATCCCTTGTAGTTGCCCAGTGATTGTTTGTAGGGGCAATCCCTTGTGGTTGCCCAGTGAACGAGAGTGCTTAACATCAGTAAGTAACTGACTACTTTGGAGTGCAAGGTAAGCTTGCACTCCATTCCTACCTATATTTTCCCCTCAGTTTGTATAGTCGCAAATATCCATCAAGAACAGAAAAATCACATGAAAGAACTTCGAGACAAAATCAGAGACAGTTTATTAACCCCTGGCACTTGGATTCGCCTATTTTTTATGGTGCTTTATGGCATTATTTGTTATGTTGCCATTTTTGTCATAGGTATAGTAATATTATTTCAGTTCGGTGTTGTTCTATTAACAGGTAAACTGAATCAACAACTATTACCAGTCGGGCAAAGTATCAGTATTTATATTTATCAAATATTAGTTTATCTAACTTATAATAGTGAAGAAAAACCCTTTCCATTTGACAATTGGCCAGAAGTAAATGAATATCAAGCAGTTAATCTGCAAAAAGAACCTGAACCGCCACAAAAAGAGAAACAGGTTGAGGAGAATGGTACATTCTAATAACTAATAGAAGTGTTGCAAATGTCAGAACCTTGATTACAAAGGATTATAAGGATTGTAAGGATTTAGGACTTACGCACTGACAGCATAAGTGTTTTATGTTTACTAATAAAAACAAAATGTTACACTTTATAACTTACTTGGAGTCCAAACGAAGTAAGCGTAGCTAAAGCTTTAGCTTTGGACTCCAAGGAGAAAATAAAAAAATTCATTTATCAATGCGTCAGTCCTAGGATTGTTTCATCAATAGCTTCTAATCAACAACAATCCTGTAAATCCTATTAATCCCTTAAAATCAAGGTTCAGACAATGGGTGCAAATTATTTGGCAACAACTCTAATGTTACGCACTATAACTACACACCCCTAAAGCCCCCAAGCTAAGCCCTCAAATCAGACCTACGAAGTTTTCAAAACCTCGTAGGTTTATCCTTAAACTTAATAACATTGGCGTCCAGTCGAAATCATAATTATGCCGCATTTCATTCATCTCCATTTACATACCGAATATTCTCTAGTTGATAGCCTAATCCGCATTAAACCATTAGTTCAAGCAGTGCGACAAGCTAATATGCCCGCCTGCGCTGTTACTGACCAAAATAATTTATTTTGCCTCGTGAAATTCTATCGCGCAGCACAATCTGAGGGCATTAAACCTATTATTGGTGTCGATGTGCGGCTATATGAGGGAGAAAATCATAGCAGTCGTCTCGTCTTGTTATGTCAAAATAATACTGGTTATCGTAATCTCACCCGTCTAGTTTCCCGCAGTTATATTAAAGGACAAATTAATAATATTCCTTATTTGCGCCGTGCTTGGCTGAATCAGAACTCAACAGAGGGTTTAATTGCGCTCTCTGGCGGGCGCAATGGGGATATAGGACAAGCTTTATTAGCAGGGCAGTTCTCCTTGGCGCGACAACGCTGTTCTGAATGGAACACTTTATTTCCAAAGCGTTTTTATTTGGAATTGCAACGAACTGGTCGCCCTAATGAGGAGGCTTATATTCAAGCAGCAGTTGAACTGGCTTTAGAGGCAAATATGCCAGTTGTTGCGACTAATGATGTTTGTTTTCTGAATCGCGATGATTTTGAAGCCCATGAGTTGCGTGTATGTATTCACGATGGCAAGATACTTGCCGATCCTAAGCGTCCACAAAACTATACTGCTCAACAATATTTACGCACTCCTGAAGAAATGGAGGCACTATTTGCCGATATTCCAGAGGCTATAGAAAATACTTGGATGATTGCCCAGCGTTGTAATTTAGAACTCCGTCTTGGCGAAAATTTTCTCCCCAAGTTTCCCGATATACCAGAAGGTGAGCCAGTTGAGGAGTATTTTCGCCAAAAAGCCCATGCTGGCTTGGAACGGCGTTTGGGGACTCTATTTGATAAAAATAGCGAAGAATTTCAGGAATTGCGTAAGCCTTATGATCAGCGTTTAAAACATGAATTGGATGTGATTATACAAATGGGATTTCCGGGCTACTTTCTCATTGTCGCCGATTTTATTCAATGGGCTAAAGATAATGATATTCCAGTTGGCCCCGGGCGTGGCTCTGGAGCCGGCTCATTAGTTGCCTACTCCCTTTTAATTACCGATTTAGACCCAATTCGCTATGAACTACTCTTTGAACGCTTTCTAAATCCTGAACGTATTTCTATGCCAGACTTTGATATTGATTTTTGCATGGAGCGTCGTGATGAAGTAATCAATTATGTGGCTAAACGTTATGGACGTGAGCGCGTTTCGCAAATCATCACTTTTGGCTCAATGGCGGCTAAAGCTGTAGTGCGTGATGTCGGGCGGGTTTTAGCTCATCCACATGGATTTGTTGATAAAATTGCGAAAATGATTCCCTTTGAAGTGGGGATTACGCTTGAGAAGGCTTTAGAAAAAGAAGAAGCTTTACGCAACCGCTATGAACAAGATGAAGAAGTGCGGGCATTAATAGATATGGCACGGAAGCTAGAGGGATTAACCCGTAATCCGGGAAAACATGCTGGCGGTGTCGTTATTGCGCCGACAGTTCTCACTGATTTTACGCCCCTTTATTGTGAACAAGATAGTTCCGATTTAATGAGCCAATTTGACAAAGGCGATGTTGAAGCAGTTGGCTTAGTCAAATTCGACTTTTTAGGGTTGCGAACCCTGACGATTATAAAATGGGCATTAGATACAATCAATCATTTTGCCGATACTCCTGTAGATATTTCCAAAATTCCCTTAGATGATCCTGACACTTATAATTTACTCAAAAAAGGTGACACTACCGCCGTTTTCCAATTAGAATCATCGGGCATGAAAAAGCTGATTAGACGACTACGCCCAGATAATTTTGAAGACATTGTAGCTCTAGTCGCCTTATATCGTCCTGGACCTTTACAATCAGGGATGGTAGACGACTTTATTGATCGAAAACAAGGCAAAGCCAAAATTGAATATCCCCATCCCAGCCTAGCAACGATTCTAAAACCAACTTATGGAGTAATCGTATATCAAGAGCAAGTCATGCAAATTGCCCAAATTTTAGCCGGATATAGCTTAGGCGGAGCCGACATCTTGCGCCGATCAATGGGCAAGAAAAAACCCGAAGAAATGGCAAAACAACGCTCTATATTTATAAAAGGAGCTATCGCACGAAATGTTGATAAGAAAAAAGCAAGTTCGATTTTTGATTTAATGGAAAAATTCGCCGCATATGGTTTTAACCGAAGCCATTCAGCCGCTTACGCTTTATTATCTTACCAAACAGCATGGCTCAAAACCCATTATCCTGCGGCATTTATGGCAGCAGTCTTATCAGCTGATATGGATAATACCGATAAAATTGTAATGCTAATAAACGAATGTCGTGCGATGCAACTACAAATTTTGCCACCGAATGTCAATAACTCGGATTATCAATTTACAGTTAAAGATGATGAAAATCAAACTATTATTTATGGATTGGGGGCGATAAAAGGAGCAGGGGAAGCAGCACTAAAAGGAATTATAGCCGAGCGCAATGAAAATGGCAGTTTTCAGAATTTATTTGACTTTTGTCGGCGTATTGATTTACGCAAAGCCAATAAGCGCGTATTAGAAACTTTAATAAAATCAGGCGGATTAGATGAATTAGGACCAACACGAGCAATCTTAATGGCATCCCTAGAAAAAGCAGTAAAACTAGCCGAACAATATTCAAATGACTTTGCTGCTGGACAAAACAACATGTTCGCCTTAATGGAAGACAGTCAAAATACCAGCACAGAAGAAGCTTTTATTACAAATTGTAAACCTTGGAGTGAAACCGAACTATTAAATTATGAAAAAGACAGTTTAGGCTTTTACTTAACTGGACATCCAATTAAACCTTATCAATCAGAACTAACACGATTAAAATGCAAAAATTTAGCGAATCTAAAACCGACTGAACGAAAACAAACAGTACGAACTGCAGGATGGGTAATAGACTTTCGTAAAGCGATGACTCAGCGTGGGCCAATGCTTATCATCACATTAGACGATAGTACGACACAATTAGAAGTAAAAGTTTATTCCGAATTATATGCAATAGTACAACCAATAGTCATAAAAGATAGCTTATTAATCATTGAAGGCGAGGTACGACGTGATAATTATAATGACGCTAAGATAATGACAGCAACTAAAATTTTAACGCTAGAAATGGCGCGTGAGACTTATGCTAAACGTATAGAAATGAAAATTAAAAAAACCTCAAAATCGCTGGCAAAAAATTTGGTTAATGCGCTGAAGAACTATCGACAAGGACGCTGTGAGGTATTAATTCATTATCATGGACAAGACGACGCAAAAGTTAAAATATTACTAGGTAAAAAATGGCAAGTTAAACCTAGTTCAGGACTGATGGGAGAATTGACTAGATTGCTTGGGGAGGGGGAGTTTTGGGTGATGTATTGAGGGATATATCTATCAGATCTCCGAGGTTTTGGAAACCTCGGAGGTCTTTGAAACACCAACGGCAAAAACCTGTCAGGTTTGGCTGAACTTAATGGCAGTGACTTGAAAAGTGGAGTGGGGAAAAACCTGGCAGAAAAATAATACATGGATATGGAAACTAGAAAAATAGAGTTGTTGCCAAATAATTTGCACCCATTGTCTGAACCTTGATTTTAAAGGATTTAAAGAATTTACAGGATTGGGTTAGAAACGATTGATTAAACAATCCTTATAATCCTTATAATCCTTTGTAATCAAGGATTATATTGGAGTCCAAAGCTTTAGCTTTAGCTGATCGCCCAAAGCTAAAGCTTCTTCGCTTCTCTTAGCTCCAAGCATAAAAAAGCTTAACGTAATGGCAGTGAAGCAGGAGCTTGGGAACGAGTAAATCGGGATGTAGATTGATTTATGACTTAGAACCTAAAAGTGGCAAGAATTTTACAAAATTAACTTCAAGAATTAAATTCAACAGGCTGCAATGAGATTTGCTTAGATTTGCCAAGAATAATATAATTATGGTTGATTTCAATTATTCATGTTATTTAGCTTCGCTAAACAACAGTTGGAGCGATTTGGCAAAAATCTTAAACGATACAAAAGGATTAATGTTATGGTAAAAATATTTGGTGACTTCAATGAGACAGAAATAAAAAGCCGAGAATTTCTAAAATTGAGATTTTCGCCGAGTTCAGTACCACTGCAACAGCGATGGAGAAATAATGGCTTATCTGCCGATTTTTTAGCAGATTACTTAATAACTTTTTTACCGAGCGAGAAAAATGATGATCCAAATACGATTAAAAGGGAAACGGAACTGAAAGATGCTGTTAGCTACATTGCTAATGAATTATTGGAAAATGCAATGAAATTTAATGATGACAGCTCTGGTTACCCAATCAGCATTCAATTTCAATTATACCATGATCATTTAAGGTTATGTATTAGCAACAGTATTCCAGCAGAAAATCTAGCTACTTTTCAATCCTTTTTAACTGAATTGCATAGCACAAACCCACAAGATTTCTATCTGCGTCAAATAGAACGTGCGAATGAAGATGGACATATCAGTTCTGGTTTAGGTTTATTGACGATAATTGATGATTATGGTGCCAAACTGGGTTGGAAATTTGAAACAGTTGAAGTCACAGATGATCCAAATGATTCGCTTTGCTCAATCGAACCTTTTAACAAATTCAATGTGTTTAAATTGTTAAAAGGACTAACAGAGCATTTTTTTCCTACTAAGAATAAAAAAATCATTGTTGTAACAACAATGGTGCAATTAGCTATTTAGTCATCTTATTGGCATCATAAATATTTATTTCACGATAGTTGGCTAAAAAATGGAAATTGTAGCCGAAGACTACAGTATTAAATATAATGCTGAAACAAGCACTAATGAATCGGTAGTAAAATAACTTGGCAAAACAAATCCGTCAAGAATTTTAAACGCTTAATGCCGAAACTGCAAATTGAATGGGATTAGACAAACCAAGGAGTAAATTAACAAAACCAATGGAAATCAAAACTGAAGAATATAGCATCAGATATGATCAGATAAATAATACTGTTTATTGGGCAGGTATTATGAGACTCACTAGTGGGCAGGAATATGAACCTATCCTGCAATTAGTAGATGACATTGCTGCACTTGGAGTAGATAAATTAACCTTAGATTTCCAAGAGCTAACATCTATTAATAGTTATGGCATCTCAATGTTAGTACGGTTTATATTTGCAGTGGATAGCAAAAAAACCATAAAATTACTTGTGCAAGGGGCTAAAGAAATTTCTTGGCAAGAAAAATGGGCAAATAATTTTCAACGCTTAATGCCTAAGCTGCAAATGAAATGGAATTAGGCAGGCTGGGCAACCCATTATAAGTACCAGTGCAAGAAGAATATGATATTTTAGCTACGCTTACTTTGTTTAGCTACACTTACTTCGTTTGGAGTCCAAAGCTTTAGCTTTGGTGCGACCACCCAAAGCTTTGGACTCCAATATGTGAAATAGTTCAATACTTAGTTGTCCACATTTATTTATGGAGTAATTTATGGCACAAATTTTTGGTGAATATATTGAAGAAACAACAAAAAGTAGAGAATTTTTAAGACTGGGGTTTGCCCCCAGTTCTACTAAACTCCAACAGCGATGGCGCAATAATGGCTTATCAGCGGATTTTTTGGCAGATTACTTAACGACTTTTTTTCCAACAGATGAGAATGATCCAAACTCGGTTGAAAGGGAACAGGAACTTAAAAGTGCAGTCAGCTATATTGCTAATGAATTGTTAGAAAATGCCATGAAGTTTTATAACCCAAATGATGATTATCCTGTAACGCTTCAAGTGAAATTATATAATGATCACTTGGTATTAAGCGTTACTAATAGTATCCAACCTGAAAACATTATTAAGTTTCAATCCATTATACATGACTTGCAACACATAGAACCACAAGAATTATATGTTCGTCAAATACGACTGGCATCAGAAAATGAAGGCGAATCGTCAGGATTAGGTTTGCTTACAATAATTGATGATTATCAAGCGAAAATCGGTTGGAAATTTGAAACGATTCAAAAAGAACCTGAACAAATTATTGTGACAACAATGGTACGACTGAGCCTGTAGCGTTAATTAAAACGCTGGGCCTTTTTGATTATTTCTAAAGGATAACTAATGGAAATCAAAGAGAAAGATTATAGCGTCATATATGATGAAGCAACCAACACTGTTTATTGTTCTGGCATTATGCGACTCAATGGCGGGCAAGCTTATGAACCTATCCTACAATTATTAAATAAAATCGCCGAACTAGAACCTGAAAAAATTATCATAAATTTGCAAGGACTTAAAGCCCTGAATAGTTCTGGTATTTCGATGTTGGGGCGGTTTATATTTACTGTAAATAATAAAAAGAATATTCAATTACTTTTGCAAGGTACTAAGGAAATTCCTTGGCAAGAAAAATGGGCAAAGAATTTCCAACGCTTGATGCCGACATTGCAATTTGAATGGGTTTAAACCTGAAAAATGGACAAACGTAGATGAAAGTTATAAGTCAAAAATACAGCGTCATATATGATGAGCTAACAAATAC
>JALWSU010000388.1 GCA_026993485.1 Thiotrichaceae bacterium
CTTATTAATAAGGATATGGAACAATTTAAACAAGCTATATTCACCTTATTTGCGTCAATACCTTCAGATAATTATCGGAAAAATCCGATGCCAAACTATGAAGGTTATTATGCTAGTGTAATGTATAGTTATTTAGCTGGATTGGGGATTAATTTCATTGCAGAGGATGTCACTAATAAAGGTAGAATTGACGTTACTATTGCTACTCCTGATATGGAACAGGTTTATTTGATGGAATTTAAAGTACTTGACAATGATGCACAAATGGGTAATGCTTTAAAGCAAATTAAACAAAAAAGGTATTATGAAAAATATCAGGATAAGGCAAAGGAACTTTATATTGTTGGTATTGAATTTTGTAAAAGTAAGAAGAATATTTGTGGGTTTGAATGGGAAAAAATAGGATTATCAAAAACTTGACTTGATTCTAATTTGCAACCACGCTGTCAGGATGAATGACTTTAAATGAACATTAATCAACCATTATCAATTAACCCTAGTCAAATAGTAACAAGTTTCATAAAAAACCGTCAGCTCATTTGGCAACTGACTAAGAGAGATGTCATCGGTAGATATAAAGGTTCAGTATTAGGCTTAGCATGGTCATTTTTTAACCCATTGATAATGTTAGTGATCTATACATTTGTTTTTAGTATTGTATTTAAAGCCCGTTGGAATACTGGCTCAGATAGTAAAACCGAATTTGCCTTAGTTCTTTTTATTGGTATGATTGTTCATGGATTATTAGCTGAGTGTATTAATCGTGCTCCTACTATAATCATAACTAATGTTAGTTATGTTAAAAAAGTAGTATTTCCATTAGAAATACTCCCTTGGGTGACAATGGGAGCAACTATATTTCATACTTTAGTTAGTTTTCTAGTTTGGAGTCTATTTTTTATTTTAGTAAATCACTCTTTTAATTGGACAGCCTTATTTCTACCATTAATATTATTGCCATTAATATTATTTACTATGGGTTTTGCTTGGTTATTGGCATCCCTAGGTGTTTTTTTAAGGGATATTAGTCAAATAACCGGGGTATTTACGACAATATTATTATTTATATCCCCGGTTTTTTATCCTATTTCTATGCTACCAGAAAAATATCAAATAATACTTTATGTTAATCCACTGACTTTTATTATCGAGCAATCCAGAGATGTGCTTATGTGGGGAAAACTACCTAATTGGCAAGGTTTAGGTATAGCAATGCTTATTAGTTTAATCGTTGCATGGGCAGGCTTTGCTTGGTTTCAAAAAACACGGAGAGGGTTTGCAGATGTCCTCTAATGAAAATGATATTGCGATTAAACTTAATAACATCAGCAAATGCTTTCAAATTTATGAAAAGCCCCATCATCGACTATTGCAGGGAATATTTCGTGGGCGGCGACAATATTTTAAAGAATTTTGGGCATTGAAGAATATTAGTTTTGAGGTTCGTAGGGGTGAAACGCTAGGGATTATTGGTCGAAACGGTTCTGGCAAATCGACATTATTACAAATTATTTGTGGTACCTTAACACAAACATCAGGTAGTGTAGAGGTTAATGGACGTGTTGCAGCGTTGTTGGAACTGGGAGCTGGATTTAATCCTGAGTTTACGGGGCGCGAAAATGTTTATATGAATGCGAGTATTCTTGGACTAAGCCAAGAAGAGATTGATGAAAAATATGATGATATTGTAAAATTTGCTGATATTGGCGAATTTATTGAACAGCCTGTGAAAACTTATTCAAGTGGTATGTATGTCCGACTAGCTTTTGCGGTAATTGCTCATGTTGATGCTGATATTTTAGTGATAGATGAAGCACTATCTGTTGGAGATGCTTTTTTTACACAAAAATGTATGCGATTTTTACGAAAATTTAAGGAAAATGGTACCTTGTTGTTTGTTTCCCATGACACAGCATCAGTAGTTAATTTTTGTGATAAAGCAATCTGGTTAGATGCAGGAGTAACGAAGCTAATTGGTTCTGCAAAAGAAGTGACAGAATCTTACTTAGAGGGACTCTATGAAGCTAATCAAGGAAATTCAGTCAACTTAGCATCTTCATCTAATACAATTTCTTCTAATATAATTAAACCAGATGAACCAGAACTAGAATTTTGGGATCAACGTCTATCTATTATTAATAATAGTCCTCTTAGAAATGACATTGAGATTTTCAAGTTTAATGAAAATAGTAGTGAATCTTTTGGAACAGGCGGTGCAGAAATTGTAAATGTGCAATTGTGTGATATGGATGATAAACCTTTAAGTTGGGTTGTCGGTGGTGAAAATGTGAATTTGCTGATAAAATGTAAAACCAATATTGATTTGGGAAAAATAATTGTAGGTTTTTTTGTTAAAGATAGATTAGGACAAATTCTCTTTGGTGATAATACTTATTTAACCTATAGAGATAAACCAATTAGTCTAAAAGCGGATAATTATTTAATTGCAAAATTTAGTTTTAAGATGCCAATATTTCCAGTTGGAAATTATTCAATTTGTGCTGCTATTGCTGATGGAACTCAAGAAGAACATATTCAGCATCATTGGTTACATGATGCAATTATTTTTGAATCTCATTCAAGCAGTGTGTCGACTGGTTTGATGGGCATTCCAATGACAGAAATTTCAATTTCTTTGTGATTAAGTAATCCATATGTCAAATAAAATTATATAAATATACTAAGCATAAGGTGGTTTTCGTTAATGATTGCAAATAATAGTTATTTTGATGATATTATTCTAACTGACCCAATTAGTTTAAAAAAACCATATTCCTGGGTAGGTCATATTCCTTTTGCTTTTTGGCTGATTAAATATTTGGAACCATCTACTTTTGTTGAATTAGGCACACATACGGGCAATTCATATTTTGCATTTTGTCAAGCTGTAGATTTATGCAAAAAAAACACGCAATGTTTTGCAATTGATACTTGGGAAGGTGATGAACATGCAGGGTATTATGAAGATGCGATATATCAGACTGTGAAGAAGCATAATGAAGAATATTATTCAAATTTTTCCACATTATTGCCTTTGCGATTTGATAATGCCTTAGATAAATTTGAAGATGCGAGTATTGATTTATTACACATAGATGGTCTTCATACCTACGAAGCTGTAAAACATGATTTTGAGGCTTGGTTGCCTAAAATGTCTAATAAAGGTGTGATCCTATTTCATGATATTTGTGTGAAAGAAAGGAATTTTGGTGTTTGGAAGCTATGGAAAGAGTTAAAAGATAAATATCCATCTTTCTCATTTGAGCATTCTTACGGACTTGGGCTAATTGTCGTAGGGAAGGATATATTACCTTCTGTTAATAATCTGTGTACACAAAATAGCGATAACATAAAAAATATACAAAAATTATTCCAAAAAATTAGTGAATCATATTTATATGAAGAAACAATCAGTCAATTAGAACATTTAACTAAGCAGCATACAAAAGTTCAACATTTAATAGCTGAACGAGATGCACAACTAGCCGAACGAGATGCACAACTGGCAGAGCTTTATTCATCAACAAGCTGGCGTATCACTGCTCCCATAAGATTTATCAAAAATCAATTAAAAAAATTCATAAATAAAGGTTAATTATGTGAAACAGGTTGATATTATTATTCCAGTTTATCGTGGTATTGAAGAAACACGAAAATGTCTGGAAAGTGTGTTAGCTTACACTCAGCAAACAGATTTTGAGCTGATTGTCATTAATGATGCTTCACCTGAACCAGAACTTGTTAATTTGTTGGAAGAAATAGCAGAAAAAGAGCAAATCACCTTAATTCATAATAGTGAAAATAAGGGATTTGTGGCAACAGTTAATATAGGAATGTCACTGCATAAACATAGGGATGTAGTATTGTTAAATAGTGACACTGTTCCTGTACACGACTGGTTGGATCGTTTGCGTGTATGTGCTTACCAAGCTAAAAATATTGCTACAGTCACGCCTTTCTCAAATAATGCCACTATTTGTAGTTATCCACATTTTTGTGAAGATAATACTTTACCAAAAAATCTAAATGCTGTAGATTTAGATTTGCTATTTAAACAAGCGAACTCAGGTGAAATGGTAGAAATTCCTACAGCAGTTGGATTTTGCATGTATATTCGCCGTGATTGTATTGATAAAATAGGCTTATTTGATGTTGAAACTTTTGGCAAGGGTTATGGCGAAGAAAACGATTTTTGTATGCGAGCTTTGAAAGCAAATTTGAAAAATGTCCTATGCGCTAATGTCTTTGTTTATCATGCAGGTAATGTGAGTTTTGGTGAGACACACAATACTCGCAAGTTGGAAGCATTGGAAAAACTGAGAAAAATACACCCGGATTATGAAAAGCGAATACATGATCATATTGTAAAAGATCCAGCTAAAATCTATCGACAGAGGGTAATGATTGCAAGTTTATTGGATATCCGTAAACCATTTGTACTTTTTATTACTCATAATAGGGGAGGTGGGACAGAGCGTCATGTACAGGAATTGGCAAATACAATTCAAGAATCTGCTGGTGTGTTGGTACTACGTGCGGCATCTGACGGTTCAGGGGCAACACAACTAGAATATGGAGAGAGTTTCAGGCTGTATTTTATGCTAGAGCGAGATATAGAAAAGCTGCTGAGTTTTCTGAAAATTATAGATGTCCAGCGTATCCATTTTCATCATCTGATAGCTTTACATCCTGTACTATTTGATTTGCCCGCACGTTTAGATGTTCCTTACGATTTTACTGTGCATGATTATTATACTATCTGCCCACAGATTAATTTGGTAGATTGTGAAGGACGTTATTGTGGTGAACCAAAAAAAGAAGAAATATGCAATGCTTGTTTAATGCTACGTCCTGCTCCCGGCACAAGGTCTATTGCCGTTTGGCGTAAAAACAATGAAGCCTTTCTCAACGGCGCAGCACGTTGTTTTTGTCCCAGTATAGATACTGGTTCACGAATAAGCAAATATTTTCCAGAATCAAAGGTAAAAATTGTCTACCATGAAAGGATACATTTAGAACCAAAAATAATGAGTTCCCATGAACTGGAAAAAATGGCAAAAGCTAAAACTCTGAAAATTGTGGTTATTGGAGCACTAAGCCAAATGAAGGGTGCAGATCTTTTGGAAGCGGTTGCTATTGATGCCAAAAAGCGCAATCTTGCTATTGAATTTATTCTTATTGGCTATGCTTATCGCTCTTTGGCAACAGCGCCGCGTGCCAACCTAAGTGTGACTGGTTCCTATCAGGAGAAAGAACTGCTTTCCCTAATTGCAGTTCATGATCCACATTTGTTCTGGTTTCCAGCGTTATGCCCAGAAACGTACAGTTACACGCTGAGTACAGCATTGCAACATAATCTACCTATTGTTGCTTCAGATTTGGGAGCTTTTCGAGAAAGGCTGGATGGACGCCCACTATCCTGGATAGTGCCTTGGAATCTAAGTGTAGATGCACTGAATAATTTTTTTGTGGAATTGCGTAACAGTTACTTTACCAAAACCGAGTTTGCAGTATCTACAAAAAAGTTCCTCTTGGATAAAACAAAGTATCTCGCTGAACCTTTCAGCTATAGTAGAGACTATCTGTCTATTTCAAATACATTAATAACTTCTAGGCTTGATAGACTGGATGAAGTTGCCGAACTGCTTGCAAGTCACTTTGAATCTGTAGCTCCTTTCTCTTCAGGAATACGTAGAATATTCTTTCGGTTCTTACTAAAAATCAGGGCATCATCCATGATGCGCTGGTTGGTAAGGAGGATTCCTCATGTTTGGCAAAGCAAGGTTAAGGGCTGGATTTTAAAACATGTTTAAAAAATCATAGCTTACTTAAACAGAAAAGATATTATGAATGATTCAATTGAAAATGCTAGGGATACTTGGGATAACATTGATATAAAAAAGTCAGGAACTGGCTATAAAATATAGCTAGCAAAAAAGTGGAACAAAGATTAACCGCAAATCATACTGTCAGTCTTGAAAACTTATTACATACCAGATACAAAAATCCAGAAGAAAAAACAACTTTGAGAACTGGCTTTAGTATGTGGGGATATGACAGGAGTTAATAGGAGGAACTAGTTCTAATTATGAAACACCCGTTAAATACTAACTAATATAACTAACTAAAATGAGTCTTAATAATACTATCCACCTTTCAATAGTAAGAAGCCACGGACAGGCTTCATTAGTTAATTCTTTGCTTAATGATTTAGAGAAATTAGAATGCGCTAATAGTTTTCAGGTTACTATACTCAACACCTTCACAAATTTAGCTAAATATAGATTTGTCGAGGCTTGGAGTGCAAGGTAACCTTGCACGACAAGCGGTAGTACAAGGTAACCTTGTACTCCAAGCTCGAATCTATTTTTAGATAAGTTTATTTTGTGAACGTGTGGAGAAGGCAAAATAACTGCAATCTGTGTAATTAACACTTAATAAACGAGAGTATTTTAAATATGTCAATGAGTTTTACTACAGTTGTTGAAAATGTTCAAGATTTATCTTTTGATGACAAATTTGAGTTGAAAGAATTACTTGACAAATATCTAATCGAAGATCAACGTGATCAAATTTATCAAAATTATATCCTCAGTAAACAAGAAGAGATTGATAATAAATTAGAATTTTCTAGCGATATGAATAAACTTGAGGATATGTTAAATGATTGAAATTGCTTTTAGTTCCTCATTTAAACGAGCATTTCGTAAGAAAATAAAAGGACAAGCTTATCTGCAAACTAAGTTTTGGCAAAAAGTCGAAATATTTAAAGAAAATCCATTCGATGGACGTTTAAGGACTCATAAACTGGTAGGTAAACTCCAAGAATTATGGAGTTTTAGTGTTGAATACGATATACGAGTAATTTTTTATTTTGCCAGTAAAACTCAAGCAGTTTTTGTAGATATTGGTACACATGATGAAGTTTATTAAAAAGCCTGCAAATGAATTCTTTAAAAAATTAATAAACTGCAAAAAAAAACACAGATTATCTTTATGATAGAGATAATCTGTGATCATCAAGAGTAAAGCTTCGCATCCAACAATTGGAATACCCTGAAAAACAAAAACTACCTTTTTTAGATATATGAAAAATATGTGTTTTATTTGAAAAAATGTTAAAAAACTGCGGCTATTAGGCTATTTTTAATGAAAAACTTTTGAACTGGCTCCAAATCATTTAAAATGAGTGTTAATAATAAAACCATCCACCTTTCAATAGTCAGCCACGGACAGGCTGCATTAATTAATGTTTTGCTCAGTGATTTGGAGAAACTAGAATGTGCTAATAGTTTTCAGGTTACTATAATAAAAAACATTCCTGAAAATTCATCGTCACTTCATTTTCCCCTTTCTTTTCCTATTTCTATAATAGAGAATCAGCAGCCTAAAGGCTTTTCTGCCAATCATAATTTGGCTTTCAGGAACGCACCATTCCCAGACCAAAGAAAATATTTTATTGTTCTAAATCCTGATCTTAGAATTATTGATGATATTTTTACACCAGTTACTGAAATATTAAATAATGATACTAAAATAGGGGTGATTGCGCCTTTAGTGAAAAATCCAGATGGTGTCTTAGAAGATAGCGTTAGGAAAATACCTACGCCTTTGCGCTTGTGTGAGAGATTATTTGGTAATTTTAGGGATTATGATTTTGAGCATGCTTTTTTAGAACCTGATTGGATTGCTGGTATGTTTTTGGCGTTTCGTGCTGAAACTTTTGAATTAGTCGGTGGTTTTAACGAAAAATATTTTTTGTATTGTGAGGATGTCGATATTTGTTGTAGGCTTTGGCTTAGCGGTTTTTCGGTTAGAGTCGATTTGAATCATTCAATCATACACGATGCACGACGAGAAAGTAGGCGTAATCTAAAATATATGCGTTGGCATTTGTCAAGTTTGGGGCGTTTTTTTCTTTCTAGTGTTTATAGAAAAGCTAAATATTTTCATTCTAAGCGAAAAATGCAGTCATAAATGTAGGGGCAATCCGGTTGCCCTTGTTAATTGTTATTTTTGTGGTTTGTGTTTCGAGGAATGGTGCTGACAAATAAATAAATAGATTGTAAAAATACCCATAAATGTCCAAAACATGATGCTCTCCTGAATACCTAAATATAAGCCAATTAAACCTATTAAAGCGAAGCATGTTGCTACAGCGAGGATAATTAATAAGGTTTTTGTGACTGTGAAGCCTGCATCTAGGAGTAAATGGTGAATATGTTCTCTGTCTGCGGCAAAGGGAGATTTTCCTTTTATGATGCGGCGTATTGTTATGCTACCTGTGTCGAGTAGGGGTAGGGCAAAAATCCAGAGTACTGTTACGGGTGTCATGGCGCGTTGTTCGCCTTGAGAGAGGCTGATCAAAAACCACACTATCATAAATCCTAGAAACATGCTGCCTGCATCTCCCATAAAGATTTTTGCCCGTCTTTGCCCAAAAAAGGGTAGATTAAATCTTAGAAAAGCTAGCACTGTTGCAATTAATAATAAGAGAATACTGAATGTTGGTTCTAAACCAGCTTTCCAAGAGATAAAGCTTAAGGCTGATAGTGTTATTAAGCTTAATCCGCTGGCTAATCCGTCAATGCCATCAACCATATTGACGGCATTTATTGCCATAATTACTGCTAAAATAGTTAATGGTAATGCTAAGTAGCCTAATTCAATAGAGGCAGCACTGAATCCAATCGCTCCAAAGTCGTTTAGTATTACTCCTCCATTTGTACTCATTAGAATTCCAACAAAAATCTGGGCTATAAAGCGTATTTTTGTTGATAAATCATGAAAATCATCTAAAACTCCAACTATAATCAGAATGGCTGCGCCACCAATTAGGCTGCGTAGTCCAGTTAGTGGTTGATTTAATGTTAATAAGGCTAACATGAATCCGCAAAACATGGCTATGCCGCCAATCATTGGGATTTTGCCTTGATGATGTTTTCGTTCATTTGGCTGATCTACGAGACCAATACGCAAGGCTAGGGGCTTTAATTCAAATAATAGTATGGCTGTAATTAAAAAAGCTATTATGAAACTTATCCCATAATGCATAAGTGTTTTTCCAGAAATTGTTATATAAATATCACGTTAATAAATGATGTTACGCACTCTCGTTTCCACGTTCCAGCGTAATGAGTAACTGATGTTACGCACTGGATTTCCAAAAGCTCTTAAAATCTTTATATTGATCGGAGTGCAAGCTTACCTTGCACGACTCGTTCAAGGTAACCTTGAACTCCAACCTCAAAACTTGCTAGGAGTGCAAGCTTACCTTGCACTCCATGCTAGAATGTTTTTGGAATTTGAGTGCGTAACATCAGTGAGTAAAACCAGTTAATTTTTACTAGTTTTGCAAAGGAATCACCTTTCTTATAATTAACCGAAATTTTGTTCCTAGATTACAAAGAGAAATCGCAAGCTTATGTTGTAAAGTCGGTTGTAATAACCAAAATTGCCACCTATTTGGATCATCTTGTAATTGTTGTGGGGCAAAAGAAATGCGTAAAGGCTGATTATCTCTCAGGTGAAAGCTGAATTGATTTAATGGTAATGATAATCCCATTCCACGGGCTTTGATATAAGATTCTTTTAGTGTCCAATAGTCAAAAAAGCGTTCTCGTTTTTGGGATTCTGGAACTGTATTTAAATCTTGCACTTCTTTGTCTGAGAAAAAGCGGTTGGCAATATCATCTATACTGTCTGCTTTTCGTTTTAGATTCTCTACATCTACTCCTATATCTTGTTTTACAACTACTGCACATGCAATTAAACCATCTGTATGTGATAGATTAAAGCGTAGTGATTGTGTGGAATTAATAATTTCTGGGCGTCCATATTGATTTTTGGTAAATCGCCACTTAGTAGGATCAATATTGGCATAGCGAGATAAAGTTGTACGTACTAAAGCGCGAGTAATTATATGCTGATGGCGATCTTTTTCAAAATGAAACCGCTCTGATTTTGCTAGTTCTTCTGGAGTCATTAATGCTTTATAGGCTGAAATCAGGGCAGTATTATTTAAATTGATTTCTTTTGTTAAAACTATCCATAAATGAACTTCATTTGGAGGTAGTAATTGAATCGTTTTTTTACTCATTGTGATTGGAAATTAGTTGAGTTCTTGTCACAATGCCTGTTAGTATTGTTTTCGCACTAGCTTGTTTCAGCAAAGTTGCTTTAGCAGTTAAAATAATCTTATTGGCTTGATTTAAATAGTCTTGCCAATGCTTGGCTTCTGAAATAGTCTTTGTCCAATTTGCCTGTTTGGCGGTTGCTTTGGCGTTATTTTCAGCCGTTTTGGCAAGCGCTAAGATTTTCAGTGCTTTTTTGATCAAGGTAGCTATTTCTGGAAATTCATAATAATTATGTTGCAAAATAAACCAGAGGTTTTCATGAATCGCAGTCTGTTGGGCGAAATTTTGAAGTAGCTGCTTATTAGCTTGAGTTTCAATAGAACTTTTTGGAGGCACTTCTTCATTAATTTCAGGTGCAATTAAAACCAGATTAGCTGTCATTAGTTGATTTTGTCGCCACTGATTTAGCCAAAGTTCGGCATTCTTCCAATCTTGTTTTTTCGCTGCAAGTTTTGATTTCTTAGCAGCTTGTTTTGCTAAAGTTAAATATTTAACCGCCTGTGTCTTCAAAGCAATATTTTTCAGATTACCCAATAATTTATCAATAATAGTTTGTATTATATTGATTTCATTTAAGGCTTGTTCATAAGCGGTTTTGCTTTTAATCCGTTGTTGCTGGGAGGTTGGTGGAGTTTCTTGGAAACCTGTAGGTTTGATTATGAGATAGCTATCTCTTTCTAAATCAATTGTGGTGCAAAAGTTGGTACAAAAATAAGGATAAATACCTGGTTTATCTGCAATAAAGCGGAAGTTAGCAATTTTTCCTGAAGCTATTACATTTTGATCATATAAAACCAATTGATGAGCTTGTTCAAGCTCTAAATTAGTCAGATGAATTGTTACTTCATCGCCTGCTTCTACTTCAATTATTTGGGGCGTAACATGATAACTGTCAATTGTTCCAAACACTTCTACTTTGCCTGGCGTTTTCACAATTTGATCCAGCCCATTTGCATTGGTATTGGCTGATAACAGTAATAATCCTGAAATTAACGCTATTTTTTTATAGTGAAATTTCATAAGCCACCTCTTTGATAGAGGGCAACCAGAATTGATTGCCCCTCGGTTTAAATTTGCTTAATTAACTGATGTTACGCACTGGATTTCCAACAGATCTTAAAACCTTATATATTGTTCGGAGTGCAAGCTTACCTTGCACGAATAGTTCAAGGTAACCTTGAACTCCAAGCCGAGTCAATCGGAGTGTAAGCTTACCTTGCACTCCATGAATGTTTTTGGAATTTGAGTGCGTAACATCAGTTAATTAATGATTTTGTTCCCAAGTTCTGACCTGTTTTTCAAAATAATCGCACATTCCACAATCATGGCAAGCAGAACCGTTTAATGCTGCTAATGGAAATTCATTATTAATAAACTGCCGTATTTCTCCTTCATATTGATCAATTGATGATTTTGCTTGAGATAGCATCGTTTCTAACATACCTACAAAGCGGTAATATGAATCTGTCAAATCTTGGCAATGCTCAACTTTACTAGATGTCATTGCTATCTCATTCAAGCTATTCATCAATGAGCGTTTTTGAGCTACTACTTCTGGAGTACCTGTTTGATATTTCTTTTTCCATCTAATTGAACGCATTATAATTTATTTTCCTCCTAGGTTATGGATGAACGTCCGCTAAAGCCGATTGGTAGATTCGGTTTTTACTACAATCTCATTGGCATAATAACCAACTTGCAATCATCATTATCTTCTTCAGTAATTAAGCATGAGCTATTAGAATCAGTAAAAGCCAATTGCACCATGCTAGTGGAGATAACATTAATAGCATCAAGTAAATAAGTCCCATTAAAACCTATTTCTAAATCTTCACCATTATATTCAACTTCTACGACTTCTTCGGCTTCTTCTTGATAGGCGTTTTTGCCATTTAAGTGTAATTCCCCAGTAGTGAGTGACAATCTCACGCCTTTGTATTTTTCATTTGATAAAATTACAGCTCGTGCAATACTTTGTTTCAATTTTTGCCTATCAACAAGAACAATTTTATCTGGTGAAGCTGGAATGACATTTTGCCAATCTGGAAATTGCCCATCAATTAATTTAGAAGTCATTACTAAAGCATCGTTAAATTGAATCCGGATATGGTTTTGATCGCTAGTAACAACAATTTCGGCATCATTATCAGGCAGCAGTTTTAATAATTCTAATACTGCTTTACGCGGTATAATTACCCGTGCCTCTTGTTGGCTATCAAAATCATGTTGCGCCACTGCCATTCGATGGCCATCTGTACCCACTAAAGAAATTTTGCCGTCAGCAATTTCCAATAATAAGCCTGTTAAATAATAACGTACATCATTTACTGCTATACAAAAGGCGGTTTTAGATAACAATGTTTTAAATTGTTGCGCTGCGATTTGAAATTTGGCTGGCTTAACTAGTTCAGGCGTTTCAGGAAAATCCTCAGTTGGTAGGGTTTGTAATTTAAATTTACTTTTACCTGCCTTAATCATTGCAAGATTATCGTCTATTGAGACTTTAATCGTCACGCTATCAGGTAGAGATTTGCAAATCTCAAAAAATTTTCGCGCTGGTAGTGTTGTCTCACCCTCATTGTCAATCCCGCCCATTTCTAATGGTAAGTGACATGCAATTTCAGTTTCGCCATCAGTAGCTGTTAGGTGTAGGGCGTTATCTTTGACACGACACAGGCAGTTAGCCATAATAGGTAGAGTTTGCCGCTGCTCAACAACCCCACTGATCATTTTTAATGGGGTTAATAATTCTTTTCTTTGAATTTCAAAGTACATTAGCTTATTGTCTATAGT
>JALWSU010000389.1 GCA_026993485.1 Thiotrichaceae bacterium
TTATTGATGAGATTCATCGTTTAAGTCCTGTTGTTGAGGAAGTTTTATATCCAGCTATGGAGGATTTTCAACTAGATATTATGATTGGTGAGGGTCCTGCTGCTCGTTCTATTAAGTTGGATTTGCCGCCATTTACGCTAATAGGTGCTACTACTCGTGCAGGTTCATTAACTTCGCCTTTGCGTGATCGTTTTGGGATTACGCAGAGATTAGAATTTTATAAGCCTGATGATTTGGCTACTATTATTAGCCGTTCGGCAAATATTTTAAATATCCAACTTGATGCTGAGGGGGCGATGGAATTAGCTCGCCGTTCGCGTGGTACTCCGCGTATTGCTAATCGTTTATTGCGTCGAGTGCGTGATTATGCTCAAGTCCGTGCTAATGGTAAAATTACCCAAAAGGTTGCACAACAAGCTTTAGATTTACTCAATGTTGATCTTTATGGTTTGGATATGATGGACAGAAAATTATTGTCTGCTATCATGGAAAAATTTGATGGTGGGCCAGTTGGAGTTGAAAGCTTGGCTGCGATTATTGGTGAAGAACGTGGTACTATAGAAGATGTGATTGAGCCGTTTTTATTACAACAGGGACTTTTAATGCGTACCCCAAGGGGGCGGGTGGTGACTCGTTTAACTTGGCAACATTTTGGCTTAACTCCAAAAAGACCACAGGATTTATTTAGTAATGAATGAATTTATTTGGCCAATTCGTGTTTATTATGAAGATACTGACGCTGGTGGCATTGTTTATTATGCTAATTATTTAAAATTTATGGAACGCGCTCGCACTGAATGGTTGCGTGAGAAAGGATTTGAGCAAACCGCTTTAAAACAGCAATATAATTTGATTATTGTGGTACACCAAATTAGTATTAAGTATATAAAACCAGCATTTTTTGATGATTTATTAACTATTACTGTCCATATAAGTAAAATGGGTAAAGCCAGTCTAATAATGGCACAAAAGGTGCTGCGCGAGACGGAGATTATTTGTACCGCAGAGGTTAAATTGGCTGGTGTCAATGCTGTAACTCTGCGCCTTCAAGAATTTCCATTGGATGTATTTAATAGACTTGTCCAGAAATAAGGATTTTATAAACTTGGAGTCCAAAGCTTTAGCTTTGGCAGGTCGCCCAAAGCTAAAGCTTTGGACTCCAACTAACCTGTTTTTTTTATTTCCGGACAACTTTAATGTATTAAATAAAAAATGAATGAATTATCATTAGTCAAATTAGTACTTGATGCCAGTTTACTGGTAAAACTGGTTATGTTGTTTTTATTAACTATTTCTATTTATTCATGGACTTTGATTTTGCGTAAAAGCCGTTTTTTAAAAGCTGCCTTTTGGGATGCAAATGATTTTGAAAATCGATTCTGGAGAGATAAGAATCTAAATTCTCTATATAATTATTATGATAATAAAAAAGATGAACCTATGGGAATGGCGAATATTTTCATGACTGGCTATATGGAATTTGTGAGATTACGTAAACAAGCTAATATGACATCTGATGCGATATTAGAAGGCTCACAACGTGCTATGCGTGTGGAACTAGATCGAGAATTGGATTTACTGGATATTGATTTAGCACCATTAGCAACTATTGGCTCAGTTAGTCCCTATATTGGTTTATTTGGCACAGTTTGGGGAATTATGAGTTCATTCAGTGCCTTGGGAGGGGTTGAACAGCCATCCTTAGCAATGGTTGCTCCTGGAATTTCTGAGGCATTAATTGCAACAGCAATGGGTTTATTTGCTGCGATTCCTGCGGTTATGGCTTATAATCATTATGTTGATAAAGTTGAACGTTTGAGTACTCGTTATGAAACCTTTTTAGATGAGTTCACTGGAATTTTACAACGTCAAGCCTATGCTTATCGTAGCAGCAATCCACTAGCTCAAGCTCAGCCTTATCCTCATACTCAACCACCAGTTTTAAAGAAAAAAGGTAAAAAAATAGGGATTTTTGGAAACTAGCCTGAAATTATCACTTAACTGAAAACTGACTATGTCTCGTAAGCGTCGCCGTCGTATGTCTGACATGAATGTAGTACCCTATATTGATGTCATGTTAGTACTGCTAATTATTTTTATGATTACCTCGCCCCTGCTCACTCAAAGCGTTGATGTGCAATTACCGTCTGTGAAAAAGGCAGAAACTATTGAGTCTCAAAAACAAACTAAACTAATCATTATTACTATTGATGCAATGGGACAAGTGTTTTTAGAAGACGAACAGCCGTTGACAATGGAAACTCTCTTGACTCGTGTTATCGCTAAACTGCGTTTAGAGCCAAAATCTCCGATTTTAGTTAGGGGAGATGCTAAAGTAGCTTATGGAAAAGTGGTAAAACTCATGGCCTCATTACAAGAGGCAGGGGTAGAAAAAGTGGGCTTATTGACAAAGCCATTGACAAATCAATGAAAAAACTCTGGCAATATTTAATACCATTTATCGATTCACTTCTTATCCATGTGATTTTATTGGGTATATTACTCATAGGTGTGAATTTACCCCAATCATCACCTGATACCCCAATGGTAGCAGATGAAATACAGGCAATAAATGAAGCGGCTGTAGTTGCTGAAATGGAACGCTTAAAAAGAGAAGAAGCCTTTAAAAAAGCTACACAAGATGCAGAAGTTTACGCGCTCAAACAACAGCAAGAAGAATATAAAAAATTAGAGCAAACACAACGTATTTATTTGGAAAAATTACACCAAAAACAGCAAGCCGAAAAACGCGAATTAGAACGACTAAAACAGCGTCGGCTTGCAGAAGAGGAAAAATTAAAAAAACTCAAGCGTGAAAAGGTAAAATTAGAATGAAACCCATGTGGTATAAAACCATTTCATTTATAGAATCAATCCTTATTCATGCCATGCTATTGGCAATGATAGTTTATTTTACCTTCAAAATTTCAGAACAGCCGCCGCCTGAAAATATCATTGAAGCTCAAGTAATTGATGAAAACAAATGGCTTGTTACTATGACGAGTGGTGAAATAAAAAATACGCTGGCACAACAACAGCAAGTCTTAAGAATCAAAAAACAACAGATTGAAGAAACCCTAGAAGAGGAAAATCAACGCCTAGAAAAATTACATAAAGAAAAACAAGCCGAATTGCAACGTTTGGCAGCTATAAAACAAAAACAACAGAAAGAAGCTGCTGAACTCAAAAAATTGGAGACAAAAAAACGTTTAGAGCGAGAAGCAGAATTAAAACGCAAAGCAGAGGCGGAAAGAAAACGTAAACAAGCTGAATTGGAAAGAAAGCGTAAACAAGCTGAATTGGAAAGAAAACGTAAACAAGCTGAATTGGAAAAAAA